>JBASAI010000259.1:0-15789 GCA_049650525.1 Arcobacteraceae bacterium | reverse complement strand
CTGTGGAGTATCTTCAACACCACAAAAATCACAAATTAGTTTTTCTTTTTTCATTCTTTATTACTTTCTTGTAAAAGGGATACCGCGTTTTGTATCAAGTACAAATTGTGCGAGTATTTTTACATATTTATTTTGTGAACTTTTTAAAAGTTCTGTTGCACTATCGGCTAATGCATTGCCTGATTCAAAGAGTTCTTTATATGCTTTTTTAATTTCGCTTATATCTTCTCTTTTTTCAAAATTTCTTCGTAAACCGTTTATGTTTATACCTCGTATTGATGCACGATTACCTTCACATACACAATATGGTGGAATATCTTGAACAACTATTGAACCACCACCCATCATAGCGTATTCTCCAACTTTACAAAATTGATGTATTGCGCTGATTCCTCCAATGATTGCATTATTAGCGATCTCCACATGACCTGCTAAAACTGTTGAATTAGCAATAACAATATTGTTTCCAATAATACAATCATGACCCATATGAACATGACCCATAATGAGGTTACCATCTCCTATAATAGTTTTAGATCCACCACCTGCAGTTCCTATATTTATAAAAGTATGCTCTCGAATAGTATTGTTATCTCCAATGATTAAAAAAGTTTCTTCTCCATTGTATTTGAGATCTTGAGGAACAGTTCCAAGTACTGCATGTGAAAAAATATTATTATTTTTACCAATAGTAGTACTTCCTTCAATAAGAGTGTGACTTCCTACTGTTGTACCTGACCCAATAGTAACTTTTGAACCAATAATTGTAAATGCACCAATAGTAACATCATCTGCTAGTTTTGCACCATCTTCAATGATTGCTGTTTTATGAATAGTCATATTTTTATTTATCTACAACCATTGCTTTTAGTTGTGCTTCACTTATAAGAGTATCACCTACATAAGCTTTTCCATCTAAAACAATAAGGTTTTTTCGTAATTTAAGAACTTTGATTCGGTATTCTAATCTATCTCCTGGTTTTACAGGACTTCTAAATTTTGCACCATCAATACTCATGAAATAGATCACTTTTTGTTTGATCTCTTCATCACTTAATCCAGAACTTTTTAATGCTAAAATTCCACCAGCTTGAGCCATTCCTTCCAGTATCATAACACCTGGATAAATTGGATGACCAGGAAAATGTCCTTGAAATACTGGTTCACTTATTGAAATATTTTTATAGGCTACTATCTCTTCACCTTCAGTCATTTGAGTCACTTTATCTACAAGTAAAAATGGGTATCTATGTGGAAGTATTTTTTGAATCTCTACTACATCTAACATTATTTGTCTCCTAAATTGTTAACGGTCTTTAAGTATTTTACATCTTTAAAATTAGAAATATTATAGCAAAAAAAGTTTATATTTTGTATAAAAATAGGGGTAAAGTGTTAATTGTTATCTTTAAAGATAGATTTAAGGAAATAACTATAAAATCATAGTACAAAATTAAAAGGATTGTAAATGTACAATAGAGATTATTTATCTAATAATAATGAATCAAGTTACTCTCGAAAAGATGAAGCGTATAGCTCATCAAGAGAAAAACAATCAGCACCAACGAATGTAATGGTTTTCTTAAGAAGTACTTATCAGTTGTTTGCTAGTTCTTTATTGGCTGCAACTGCTGGTGCTTACATTGGATTAGGAATGGCTGCTACTATAGCTAGCTGGTATTGGGGTTTAGTGATTTTAGAATTTGCATTATTATTTGCCATATTTGCTGTAAAAAATAAACCAGGTATTAATCTTGCAGTATTATTCGCATTTACATTTGTAAGTGGTTTAACAATTACTCCATTGCTTGCGAGTGTATTTAATATGCCAAGTGGTGCTTCTATCGTAGCGCAAGCATTTTTGATGACTTCTGTTGCATTTGGTGGAATTTCAATGTTTGCATTAACTACTAAAAAAGATTTCTCAAGTATGGGGAAAATGTTAATGATTGCCTTGATTATTTTAATTGTTGGATCAATTAGTAATATTTTTATCGGTTCACCAATATTACAATTAGGTATTGCAATGGTTGGAGCTTTGGTTTTTAGTGCATTCATTTTATATGACACACAAAAAATCATCAGAGGTGAGTTTTCTACACCAATCGAAGCTGCGATTGCATTATACTTAGACTTTTTAAATCTTTTTATATCATTACTACAAATATTTGCGGCATTTAACAATAAAAATGACTAAAACAAATTTGCGTCTTTTGGACGCAAATTTAAATCGTTTGAGAGAAGGTATACGAGTTGTTGAAGATATATATCGTTATATCTTCAATGATAAAGAGATAGCTTTAAAACTTAAAATATTACGCCACGATTCGAGAATAGATCAATATAACGAACTATTAGATTCAAGAGATATCAAAAATGATGTCTTGAAAACATCAACACCATCAGAACAAAAGAGAACCGATCTACTCTCGATAGTTATCGCAAATTTTAAAAGAGCACAAGAGAGTGCGAGAGTTTTGGAAGAATTTGGTAAACTTATCGATACGCAAACAAGCGAAAATTTCAAATCTATACGATACGAACTTTATGATTTGGAAAAGTCTATCTCAAAACATAAAATATAAACAAAGGAACTCAATGATTTATTTTTTTATATATCTATTCTTAGAAGTAATGATATCTTCTACTATCACAAGTACAATAGGTGGACTTAACACTTTTTTTGAGATTTTACTTACTGCAATTATAGGTATGATTATATTAAAAAACTTCAAATTATCTTTGGTTGAAAATATAGCAAAAGCTCGAACAGGTCAGATAACACAAGAAGAGTTTATCAAGGCCAATGCAGGGAAAGCTATAGGTGCTATTTTACTAATAGTGCCAGGTTTTTTTACTGATATTTTAGGAGTATTATTACAGTTTTCATTTTTAGTGGGGATGCTTGGAAAAGTATTTTCGTTTAAAAATCCAAACCATAGAACAACTTACTCAACAAATTTTGGAAGCACCGCTTTTAAATACGACGAAAAAACATACAAAAATACAAACAATTCACACTATAAAAGGAATACAGATGAGATTATCGATGTTGAAATTATTGACGATACTAAGCCTCTTAAGTAGTAGCTTATATGCAAACGAGAATTTAGATGAAAAGATTTTGGATTATGAAGAAAAAAAAATAAGTACTCTTTTACAAAGACAAAATATTGAACTCAATGATGTTTCAATCGCTCTTAAAAAAGACCTAAAACAAAATGGATGGCACGGATATGTTTTTAATCTTTCGTTTACAGTAAAAGGGCAAAGGCTAACTCAAAAAGATACACTCTTTACAGATGGTAATTTAATCACTCCTGAACTTATAAATGCTAGAACAAAAAGATCATATAAAAATGAGTTGTATCCAATATTAGGTGAAAAATATTTTGATAAGGCACATTTAATTGCAGGCAATGCTGATGCTGAGCATACATTAGTTTTATTTAGTGATCCTTTGTGTCCAATTTGTGTAGATGAAGTACCAACAATTATGAAAAATGTGATGGACAATCCAGAAAAAATTGCATTATATTATTACCATCTTCCTTTAGAAATGCATCCAACAGCAAAACTTTTATCAAAAGCTGCAATGATTGCAAATGAGATGAATATTAATGATGTAGATTATAAACTGTATACAACTGATTTTAGTCAGTACTTTGATGCATATAATGAAAAAGATGATGCAGTTGCACTTATGCATTTCAATAGAATTTTTGACACTGAGATTACAATGGAACAGATAAATGATCCAAAACTTGAAGAGCGAATTAATTACGAATTAGGCATGTCAAATGATGCATTTGTAAATGGTACTCCTACACTTTTTTTAGATGGCCAAATTGACAAAACAAGAATGCAATATGAAAAATATTTAAAATAGGATAATTATGAATAAATTAATAATAGCAACACGAGCAAGTGACTTAGCACTATGGCAGGCATATCACATCAAAGAGAGATTTGAGTCTTTTTATCCCAACATCACTGTTGAATTAAATAAAATAGTGAGTAACGGAGATAAAATTTTAGATAAACCTCTCGCTTTAGTTGGAGGAAAAGGACACTTTACGAAAGAGCTTGAAGATGAGATGCTTGCAGGAAATGCACATCTTGCAGTGCATAGTTTAAAAGATGTTCCTACTTACATCCCTGAAGGTCTTGAGCTTGTAGCTATTACGAAACGACAAGATCAAAGCGATGTTTTTTTATCTCATAAATATAGTTCTATAGATGAGTTACCAAAAGGTGCAATCGTAGGAACAACAAGTTTACGACGAAGAATGCAGCTTTTGCAAAAACGCCCTGATCTTACAGTAAAAGATCTTCGAGGAAATGTAAATACTCGTTTGAAAAAATTAGCTGAGGGGCAGTATGATGCGATTATATTAGCGTGGATTGGTCTTCACCGTCTTGATCTTCTCAAGGATATCCCTTTTACAGAAAAATTATCTTTAGATATGATGATACCTCCGATGGGGCAAGCTGCATTGGGTATAGAAATTATTTCAAATGATGACGAGATACGCCAAATTGCAATGAGTGTCAATGATGAAGAGACCTTTATTTGTACACAAGTAGAGAGAGATTTTATCTCTAGGATAGGAGCAGGGTGTTCTGCTCCAGTTGCTTGTAATGCAACGATGGAAGATGATGTCGTGACATTACAAACGATGATCGGATATCCAGATGGTACAAATATCTTACAAAAAAGTGTAAGTGCTCATAAAGGTTCTTGTGAAAATCTAGGTGCAAATTTAGCGTCAGACATGATTGCTGATGGTGCAAAAGAGATCCTTGAAAATGCCGAAAGAATTGCATTTAAAGATGAAATGCCTCAAAGACTATAAGAAAAGATATCTTTTAATAGTGAATTTTGCTTAAGTACAATCCACTAGCAGGAGCGAGTGTCCAAGAGATAAGTTTTTTGACATTGAGCTGTTGATGTAAATCTTCAAGTGAGAGTTTACCACTTGAAATCTTCATGATAAAATCGACTATCATTCGTATTTGACTTCGTAGATAGGAGTTCGCTTTAAAGTGTAAAACGAAGATATCTTGATGTTTGTAAAAATGTATGCTATAGATCTCTCGAACAGTTGAGATAGGGTCGCTTGCTTTTTTTCTAAAATATTCAAAATCATGAATACCGATAAAAAGTTGTATCGCTTCATTTATTTTTTTTTCATTTATAGTTTCATAATAACTGATATAGTTTGCATTAAAAGGGGTGAGTTTTTTTGCTGAAAGAAGATATCGATATTCTCTTTTTATAGCACTAAATCGTGCATGAAACTCTTCTTCGACCTCTTTAATATCTCGAATTAATAGCGCATTTGGAAGTAGTCTATTAAGCGCAATTTTAAGGTTTCGAGTATCTTTCCAAAATGAGGGAACAGTACAAGATACAACTTGCTTAAAAGCGTGTACTCCTTTGTCTGTACGACCACTAAAATCTAGTGTTGAGTCAATATTGATGATTTTTAATGTTTTGAGCAATTCAGATTGAATCGTTGGTACACTCGGTTGGATTTGTGAGCCATTGTAGTGCGTACCATCATATGATAGAGTAATTTTTATTTTCATCCGAATTGTTTAATAGTTTTGTTTTATTTTGAAGTTATAAATAAGAAGACTACCCATAAACCAAATCAATGGAATATAGGTTAATGCTAATAATCCGAATTCTTTTGCAACTCTATGTGAGATAATTAAAAAGATTGTAGCCATTGATATAGCTAATAGTGTAGAGTGGTTTTTTTCATATCGTGGATTAAAATATCCTATATAAACGATAAAAAATAATGAGATGAGCGGAAATATAGAAGATAAAATTGCAAAAGCAAAGTCAGAACTTTTCGAGTCATCAGTGGCAAAATCTTTCCAGTAAAAAAGAAGATCATCAAGATTGTTGATATTTAAAGAGGTTTTTATTTCATTATTAATAATCATCTCTTTAAAGTCTACTTGATTTACTTTTTCATTTATATTGATTGCTTTACCTGTCTCTAGATTAAGACTTAGTATAGAGCCAGTATTATTCATCGTTGCTTTTTCTGCGATGATAAATGTATCTTGGTCTTCTTCTTGCTGAAAGAGGACTATATTGTCGTATTTTCCATTATTTTCTTCTTGTACATATATCAGCCATTTCCCAAATGCTTGACCATATTCACTGGCTTTAATATTAAACTGTGCTTCTGTTTTTTTTGTATTAAGAAACGATTCTCGCATATAATCAGATTTTGGTATCAACGCAAGTGATAAAAGAAGCATTAATAATGTAGATAAAAGCACGGTAGGAAAAATAAGTTTGAGTATTTTTATAGGATTTAATCCAAAGCTTGTAATAACGATCAGTTCATATTCACTAGAGAGTTTGCTAAGCGTTAAAGCCAGTGCTATAAAAACAGATATTGGTAATGTGTAAAATAATATTGTTGGTACAGAATACGCATAAAGTTCTAAGAGTTCTAAAAAATTTATCTGTATGATGGAAGTGAGTGATGCGATTTTTACTAAAAATACAATAGATGTAATGGTATACAAAGTTAAAAATATTGGAAAAAAAGTTTGAGAATAATTAAGTAGTAAGTATTTTTTTAATAATTTCATCTTAATTATATCCCTTCAAATATTTTCACTATGTTTGTTTGGTTTAAAAATGTAATCAAAAATGCCAGTGACAAGTAAGGGATAAAAGGTGTTTCTATCTCTTTTTTACATACTATATTTATTATTGATGGAATTATAGCTAAAATAGCTGATAAAAAAATAGCAACAACTCCAAACTGCAAACCTAAAACTCCACCAATGAGTGCAATAATAGGAATGTCACCTTCTCCTAGTGCTTTTTGCTCTTTTAATGAATCATCTTTTAGCAAATAAGATTTGATATTTTGGATATAATAAGTGACAAATAAATCGATAATAACAATAGCTCCAGCAAAGATAAAAAAATAAGAAATATTTTCAAGTTTATAAATACTCAAATATATGAGTGTGATAAAAGTGAGAATTACTAGCAAGGTATATGGCACTGCTTTATATTGTAAATCTATAAAAGATAATACAATTAAAATATAACAAATAACACACATAAAGTAAAACTCGGCAGTCAAACCAAGTTTGATAAATAATACATAGGAAACTAATGCTGTGATAATTTCTATAAAGGGATACTTTAGCGAAATTGGCGTATGACAAGCGGTGCATCTCCCACGAATGATAAGATACGATATCACAGGAATATTTTCATACCATAAGATGATTTTATCACAGTGTGGACAGACTGATCGTTTGGGATTGAAAAGAGATATTCCCAAGGGTAGTCTGTATATGAGAACATTTAAAAAACTTCCAATAGTAAGTGCAAAAATGATAATAAATATAGCTTCAAATCCCACCAAATCGTCTTTCCCTTTGATTGAAATCGGAGATGATATCATCGAGTTCATTTGTACCAAATTCTGGCCAGTAAGTTTTGGTGAAAAATAACTCCGCATAGGCTATTTGCCATAAAAGATAATTAGATATTCGTATCTCTCCACTCGTGCGAATAAGGAGATCGACATCAGCTATACCAGCAGTATCCAAAGCGTTTTGTATATTTTCTTCTGTGATCTCTAAGTTTTTATCATTGAGTTTTTTTACAGCCCTTGTGATCTCATTTCTGCTACCATAATTGAGTGCTAAAACTTGTGTCATACCTTTACATTGTGCTGTTTTATTTTCTATTTCTTTGATGGTTTTTTGTAAAGTATTTGAAAATCTACTTAAATCACCTATAGCTTTAAACTTGATATCATTTTCTAGATAGACAGTAAGCTCACTTTTGAGATATCTTTCTAAGAGTTTCATCAAAAACTCAACCTCTAGTTTAGGTCTTGACCAGTTTTCTGTACTAAAAGCATAGAGTGTTAGGTATTTTACTCCAAGCTTTGCACAGTGCTCTGTGATTTTTCGTACTGTTTTGGCACCTTCTTCATGCCCAGCTGTTCTTTTGAGGTTTTTTTCTGTTGCCCATCGTCCATTTCCATCCATGATGATGGCTATGTGTACTGGAACTTTGAGACTACTCTGCAAATGTGTCCTTTAGATTATCTAAAATATGAAAAGATACGATAAGTTTGGTATCTTTTTTTAGGAGTGTATTTGTATTTTTTGTGATGAGATTTATTTCATTTGTATTTGATCCAAAATTGTTTTCATTATCAATAATGTTTAAACACACCGCATCGATATTTTTATTTGTGAGCATATTTGTTGCATTTTGTGATGCTGTAATTTTATCCATTTCAGCTTTAAAGCCAATAGTATAAATACCTTTTTTATCAATCTCGTTTAAGATATCAATATTCTTTGAAAGTTCGAGGCTCCAAGCATTGCCTAGCTTATTTTTTTTGAGTTTTCCAGTACTTGGATATCTAGGAACATAGTCACTCACAGCTGCAACACTGAAAAAATATGGTTTTTTTAAGACCAGCTCCATCTCATCTTCGTAAATATGAGAAGTCGAAGCTATTTTTCCTTGTTTTGCTATGTTTATATTTTTTTGAGTATATTCAAACATATCTTTCGTTCTTTTTACAGAAATAGTATGTATCTCTTTAGGAATATCAAGATTTGAAGTAGTGATCAAGCACACATCAGCACCTTTGTAGTAAAGAGCAGTTGCTAAACTAGCAGCCATTTTTCCACTGCTAAAATTACTGAGATATCGAACATCGTCGATCTTTTCAATTGTTCCTCCACCTGTTAGGACTATTTTTCTATTGAGCCAGTAGCCATCTATTAAAAGTTCTTTAACTGTAGCATGATAAATATCTTCAACATCAGCCATTGCACCATTGCCGATATCTCTACAGGCGAGTTCTTTTACTTGGCTGTTGATGATTTTAAAATTCGATTTTTTGAGTTTTTCTAAACTTTCTTTTGTGATGGGATTATTTATCATATTGGTATTTGCAGCGGGGCAGAGTAGTTTGATACGAGGATATGCTAATGCTGTTTCTAAAAGAATATTATCTGAAATACCATTTGCTAGTTTATTGATCGTATTAGCTGTTACTGGTGCGAGTACAAATATATCAGCCCATTTTCCGATAGCGATATGATTGTCGATGCTATTTTTATTCCAGTTTTCGTTTGTGTCATCTAAAATAGTGTGTTGGGATATGGTTTCAAAAGCCAGTGGTGTGACAAATTTTTTGGCACTTTGTGTGAGGATTACTTTTACATTTGCTCCTGCTTTTACATAAAGGCGTATGAGTTCTAGTGTTTTATATACAGCGATACTTCCTGTAGCTGCTACTAGAATGTTTTTATTTGTTAAGAGTTGCATAAAGAGTCCCAGTTTATATCTAAATTTTATTATTATAGCTAGTTTACTATTAGATTTTTATTGGTTGATACGATAGATGATTTTGATGATAAAGGTATCTAATACTTTTTATACTATATGAGCTTTGTATGGGAAAGAAAAGATACGATTTTATTAAATTTCGGAATTAAATTAAAGGGTGTATAATACATACAAAACTCACACGAAATAAAACGGTTATTTTATCAAGTCTAAGTTTTTGGATAAAAAGAAGATAAAATATCTTCTTTTTATCTTAAATGATTAAAAAGAGTATGTTAGCATAGCCAATACTTTATCTGTATCATCATCACTATTTTCAGCATCAACTGAAGAATATAATGCATCAAATGATAACTCATCAGTAATCGCAACACCTGCAGTTAAAAGAATCTCAGAATCTTTTGCATCATCACTATTACCATTTGCAGAATCATCATAATTTACAGTTGCATATTGTGCACCTAGAGTAAATATATTAATCTCAGCTGAAATATTTGCATAGAAAGTATCAGCATCTGTACCATAAATATTTCCTAAGTCCTCAGAAGGATCAATATTATCACCTAATGATGAAATAGAACCAATACCACCATCTTTATCAGTTGTGATATATCCAGCTGCTAACGATATCATTTCGATTGTAGTAGCTACTTCTAAATGTGCAATAGATCCATCATCTTGACCTGACTTGTCTTCATTTGTAGCCGCATAGTGTGCTGTTAAGTCGATGTTTGCAACAGTTGTAGTGGCTTTTAAACCATAAGCATTAAAGTCATCATCATCATTCATACTTGCAGTCATAAAATAAGGATTGATAACTGTGTTTTCAATACCAGCATATTTTACATCAATTACACTTGCTCCACCATCTCCAATATCAGCCATTTTCCCTAAATTAGTATCAGCATTTGCTTCCATAAATCTTGTAGTATGACCAATTACAATTGTTGTATCAGGAATAGCAGTAACTGCACCAATTACAGCCTCATGGTAATCACCAATCCATTCTAAATCAATCTCTTGTCTACCTACAGTAAGGCTTCCCATATCTGCAGTATATGAAATATTTGCAGTACTTAATACAGCTTCAGAATCATTATTACTATCTTCTGTATAACTGTTGATATAGTCTCCATCTTCTTTTTCAGTAAATTTATGATTAGTTCTTCCTCCAATTGCAGCTTTAAATCCATTAAATGAATCTGTTTCATATTGGATACCTATTGAACTATTTGTAAATGCTGAATCTTTATTTGCACCATTTTTACTTGTACTTTCTGTATAAAGAGAGATATCTCCACTTACTTTACCATTTGCAAACGCTTCTTTGATAGAGTTGCTTTCTGCATAAGCACCTGTTGATAATACAGCTGCTGCTACCATACTCATATATATTTTTTTCATTTATTGTCCTTTTGTATCTTTTTTGATTTTGAAAGATTATAATAATGATTATCAACTTTAGCTTAAATAACCATTTTATATATTCTTTTGTTAAAACATGAAAAGTATATAGTAAAATAAAATAAAAGTGTACAGATAAATTGTATATAAAATATACAATATCTGATTTTTACTATTTATTTATAAACAAAAAGATACTTTTGAGATGTCTTTCAAGATCTTCAAAGCGGTGACTTCCCTCTTTTTCGATCTGTTTTTTTGCTTTTGGGTATCTTTTCAAAGCTACTTTGTAGTTGAGTACCTTATCTGCTTTTTGCAAAAAAAGATAAAAGCGTTGAGAGTGGAGCTGTTTTTGTTTGATCTTGAATTTTTCAAGCTGTTTGAGGCTCTTTTTTTTCCAAATAAACTTGACACCATCTTGTGTGGTGTTTTGTCCTAGATATGTTTTGGTTGTACGAAAAGGATGGACAGAGGGGTTGATAAGTACTGTTTTCAAACCATATTTTTCTGATAAATAGGTCGCATAGTATCCACCAAGCGAGCTAGCGATCAGCGATGTGATGTTGTTGTTTTCGATGATATCTTCTAGGTATTTGATCGCTTCTTTTGGAGTGGTTGGATGGTCTGCTAAGATGATATCTTTTTTAAAATACTTTTTGAGTAACTTTGAAGTGTATGAGTTCTTTGTGGTACGAAAGCCATGAATATAAAGTATCATAGTAAAATCACCTTTACTCTATCTCCTTTTGTAAGATTTTGGCTCGATTGCTCTTGGATGAGAAGACCAGGAGAGCCTAGCATATTGGTCAATATCGCACTTGTACCATTTTTCTTGCCTTTGAAGTTGATGTGGTAGTTTCCATCTTGTAGTTCTACATTACAGGCACTAAAGATCGTTTTAGAAGCTTTTTGAGCAAAATCTTCATTTATGATTGCATCTACTATTTGTAAACTCTCTTTTGAACCTTTGAGTTTAAACAAAAGTGGAACGATATAAAGTAAAAAAGTAACCGTACTAGAGTATGCAAAGCCAGGAAGCCCAACGATAAACTTATCATCTTTTTTAGCAAAAAGGATATGTTGTCCTGGTTTGATATTTACCCCTTGAAATAACACTTCACAACCCAGCTCATCTTTGATGATATCTTTTACATAGTCATAGTCTCCGACACTCACTCCTCCCGTAGTCACAACGATATCTGAACCCATAAGTGCATTTTGTAAAAGTGTTGTGATAGATTTTCTATCATCTTTTACGACACCCATTTGAGCTACGACTGCGCCGTATTTTTTGGCTATGGCTTCTAGTGTGAGGTGGTTTGAGCTTCTGATTTGGGCATCGTTTGTTTGGATCTCTCCCACATCAAGTATCTCACTTCCAGTTGAAGCAATAGCGATCTTTGGTTTTGTATATACACTTATATGTACTTTGTTTAAGCTTGCCATCACTCCAATATGTGCAAAATCAATCAGAGTGTTTTTTTGAATCAATACTTCATCTTGTTTATAGTTTTCACCCACATCTCGAACGGCAAAACCTTTTGGTACAACTGTATCGATGATGATATAGCCATCTTCTACTGTTACATTTTCTATAGGAATGAGAGTGTCGCTTCCTTGAGGCATCAAAGAGCCTGTAAAAGTTTTGATAGTTGTATCTGTTTCTACAATGGTTTGAGAAATAGAGCCTGCTGGATTGTTTCCGATGATTTTGATCTTTTTATTTTGTTGATCTTCGTGTTTGATCGCATAGCCATCCATAGCTGATGTTTTAAAAGCAGGGGAGTTTTCATCTGCGATGATATCTTCTGCTAAAATGCGATCAAGTGTATCTGCTACATAAAGTTTTTGTGTTGGGATATCTGACATAGAGATATTTTCTAAGATCTCTAATGATTCATTATATGAGATAAATTTTTTCATTTGGTATTGCCTTTAGTTGAGTATATAAATAGGTGTGTTTATAGCGATAGTTCCACCTTTGATCACTTTTGCAAAAACACCTCGATCGTTTTTGAGTAGTTCTGGTGCTGTATCGTCTATCTTTTTCAATGAATTACAAAGTGTACAAAGCGTAGTGATCTCTAAAACAACATCTCCTAATGAGATATGTGTTCCTAGAGCTAAATCATAAGGGTTAAAATCTACGATGATATTTTCACCAAGTGCCCCTAACTTAAAAGAGAGGTTGTTTTTTTGCATCAGATCATACGCATCGGTTGAGGAAAAGAGTATCGATCTATCAATATTTTTATTGTAAAACTTATCTTCTACGATACCATTCTCATCTACTTCTATGTTTGTTTTTGAAAGTCGTGATTGTTTTGTAGCAATAAAGAGCTGTTTTACACAACCTAGTGGTGTTTTATTTTGCATTTCTATCCATTTATTGAGTATATATTTCTATTATGATAGCATAAGAGCAATTAATATAATTTAATTGGAGAAGATATGGACAAGAAAAAACAGATGAAATTTAACCTCAATAACTTTTTACTAGCAATAAAAGATATCCTTGATGTGCGAGATATCGAAAAAAATAATGTAAGTAAAAATCACTCATTACGAGTAGCGTATCTAAGCCTCAAAATAGCAGAAAAATTAAATATAAAACCAAAAGAGATGTTTGATCTATGTGCATATAGTTTGTTTTATCATTATCTGAAAGAGGAACATAAAGAACTTTTTGGATTTGATGAGTCTCTAGATGAGCTTGCTAAAATAGCTGATTTTACACATAGTATAGATGAGAAGTTTGATCTTTCAAAAAAGCAGATTAAAAATCGTCGAGATATTATTGAGTATGTGGGTAAGAGTGATGATACTCGTTTTCTAGATATATTTTTCGAAATGAGTGACACTACTGATTTTTGGCTTGATCTACAAAGTGAAAATATGATGATGCAGTATATTTTTAGTACGCTGTATGATTTTACACAAGTACTGACATTTGAAGAGGTGTTTCGTATCACAACTGTGTTTGGCTCGCTTGAGAATGATATCGATGGGTTACTTCAAAATTGTGACAAGATGACACAGTTTTATCACTTTGAATCAAAAGATAGATGGACTTTTCTCATAGCTGCTAGTATGGTAAACTTTGGAAAATTATCAGTTCCAAAAGAGATACTATACAAAAAAGAAAAACTTACAGAGGATGAGTATGAACTACTAAAGTCAAACATATATCACAATAAATATGCTCTGAATTCTATCTATGGATTTCAAGATATCACAAAATGGGCGACACGACATCAAGAAAGACTAGATGGTTCTGGATATCCTTCAAAAATTGCAGCAAAAGATTTGAGCCTAAAAGAGAGACTTATGGCTGTTTTGAATACTTATGATGCATTGAGTTCAAAGAAAGTATATAGGGATGCTTATAGTCAAAATAATGCACTTGAAATATTGACATTAAAAGCGAAAAATTATCATTTAGATGCAACACTTGTAGAGGATATGAAAAGTATTTGTAAGTAAATAATGGAAAAGTAAGTGTTAGAGGGTAAATGTGTTACTTCTATATACTCAAAAATGTACTAATTGAATTAAATAAAGATAAGGATTAATGTCGTTAAATAGAGTAAATAGAGCATTTTATCGTAAAAATAGATAAGAATTTAGTATATTATTTGATTTATTTATAATTATTATATAATCTTATTATTATAATAAATTAATCCATATTAATCTGCTTGACTATTAAAACAATATTAGGTTATAATTTGGAAGTTATACTATATATAAATTACAAGGAGAGTATATGGATAAAATTAATAATATCTCTGAAGATATTGAATTAGCTAAAACTAAATCAGATGTCAGTTCAAGAAGAGACTTTTTTAAAAAAACAGCAGCGATTAGTGCTGTTGCGGCAACCACTGTTTTATCGCCAGTAAAACTACGAGCAGATGATCCAGCGATTATCAACGATGCACCATGGGGAACAAAACTAGGTGATAAAGTAACGAAAAATCCATATGGTATGCCATCGCCATATGAACATAACAATGTGAGAAGAAATGACCCATTGTTGTCTTCTGGAGATGATTATGCAACTGTTTCTATGTGTCCTATTCATGAATCTGAAGGGATTATCACACCAAATGGTTTATTTTTCACAAGAAACCATGGAGGAACTGCACATGTAGATCCATCTGAGTTTCGACTGATGATTCATGGAAAAGTGAAAAAAGAGATTGTTCTTACACTTGATCAATTAAAAAGATACCCAAGTGTTACACGAACACACTTTATTGAGTGTCCGGCAAATGGTTCTACAGATTGGAGAGCTCCTCAGTACAATAATTTGCAATTTCTAAAAGGGATGATGAGTTCTGCTCAATGGACAGGAGTATTACTCAAAACAATATTAGATGATATTGGTCTTGAAGATGATGCTGTTTGGATGCTTGCAGAAGGAAGTGACAATGCTGGAAATCCACGAACGATTCCAGTAGAAAAAGCACTTGATGACACTATGCTTGTTTGGGGACAAAATGGTGAAGCATTGAGAGCAGAACAGGGATATCCTATTCGATTGTTAGTACCAGGTTGGGAAGGTAATCTCAATACAAAGTGGTTAAAAAGATTAGAATTTTCTGATAAACCATGGCACTCTAAAGAGGAAACATCAAAGTATACGATGCTTCAAAAATCAGGAAAAGCGATCAGATACTTTTGGATAAATGAGATCAATTCTGTGATCACAAGTCCTTGTCCTGAAAAGCCATGGACTGATCTGAAAAAAGGTGATTTAGTAGAAGTAGAAGGACTTGCATGGTCTGGACAAGGAACTGTTACACATGTTGATATTTCACTTGATGGTGGAAGAAATTGGAAAGAAGCTAGTCTAAAAGGACTTGTTTTACCAAAATCATGGACACGATTTTCTTATATCATGAGATGGGATGGAAAACCTTTATTTTTATCAAGTCGAGCAGTTGATGATATGGGAAGTGTTCAGCCTACTATTGATGAAGAAACATCAAAACAAGGGGTTGAATCTGTAT
>JBASAI010000258.1:0-1594 GCA_049650525.1 Arcobacteraceae bacterium | reverse complement strand
GAAAACATACCTACAAGTGCAACTGTTGAGATAGATTTTGATTGCGATTCGTGGATGGATGTCTCAAAAGAAAATGCTACACTTATCTCTTATGATTTTCCAAAAAACCATAAATAATCGTAATCAGCTCAACTTTTTTTAACCATACCACCAAAAGAACACTTTTAAATATTATAGTTTCTTAAATTTATTTAAGGAGCTATTATGAGCTACACTAAAAAAAGATATATCACTTATATCTTGATCACACTTTTTATCATGGGAACACCCTTTGTTACAATTGACGGCAATCATCTTTTGCTTTTATCATTTGAAAGATTGCAGTTTCATTTTTTGGGATTTGTTTTTAATGTAAATGAGCTATTTATCATGCCATTTTTATTGATGCTTTTATTTATCGGTATCTTTGCTGTTACATCTGTATTTGGAAGAGTCTGGTGTGGCTGGGCCTGTCCTCAGACAATTTTCCGAGTACTCTATAGAGACCTAATCGAGGGAACTCTTTTAGACTTAACAAGGATTAAGAATAAACAAAAATCAGCTGACTATTCCAAAGTCAAAAATATTTTCAAAAAAGCAGTTGCGATTACTCTTTGGAGTATTTTATCTATCATTATTGCAACTAATTTTATTTTGTATTTTATCCCTACAGAAGATTTTTTCTTTTATATGCAAACTCCTAGTGAACATATATTTATGATAATATTTATTTTAAGTATTGCTGGTTTTTTGATATTTGATATCATAGTTATGAAAGAGAACTTTTGTCAATATGTTTGTCCTTATTCAAGAGTACAATCAGTTTTATATGATGATGACACAAAACAAGTAGTATATGACACTAATAGAGGTGGAGATATCTACAATAGTGGCGAAAAATCAATCTTAAATGTGAAACAATGGTCAAATAATGAAGAGTGTACTACTTGTGAAGCATGTGTAAAAGTGTGCCCTACCCATATCGATATACGAAAAGGTTTTCAGTTTGAGTGTATAAACTGTTTAGAGTGTTCTGATGCTTGTAGTACTGTTATGGGAAAACTTGGTAAAAAATCATTGATCAATTGGGGAAGTACAAATAGTGTCTTAAACAAAATCAAAAACTCAATTTATAGTAAAAAAAATATAATGTACCTTGTAGCTATTATTTTATCTATAGTATTTACAGCCGTGTATACCAAAAAACAAGAACCAATTTTGGCACAGTTCAATAAAACTACAAAACTTTATAACATAAAAAGCGATGGAATAGTAACAAATAACTATGTTTTAACAATTCGAAATAACCAAAAAGAGAAATACAGTTATGATATCAAAATAGATGATGAAAGATTTTTCATCAAAAGATTTCAAAGTAAAAAAATAGATGCAAATAAACAATCAAAATTTATTTTAATCATTGGATCAAAAAAAAGACTAAAACTTTCAGATACAGACACAACAGTATTGAGTCTCAAAGCAAAAATATTTGCAAAAGAGAATCCTGCCGTAAATATAGAACGAAAAATTTCTTTTATCTATCCAAGAAATGATGCAATTAAATAGTCTTTTCAAGCAAGAGGGTAAAACAAACACCTTCTTGTGTATTGTGGAC
>JBASAI010000257.1:0-2573 GCA_049650525.1 Arcobacteraceae bacterium | reverse complement strand
ATCTAAATCTAAAGAGATATAAACTTCCTTAAACTGATCTTCCATATTTCCAACTATGAGTCCACTATTGTCCCATTTTTCTTGTAAAATAAAAGGAGAAAGAGAATCCAAGTAGTTGTAAATATCTTTAATCTTCATAAACTTAGTAACCTAGTCGTTTTAATCGCTCAGGCTCTTGCTCTTTATACATTTTTGCACAGCCCAAAGACAACTCTCGTACTTTTAAGATATAGTTTTGTCGACTTGTCACACTAATCGCTTTTCTGGCATCCAAAGTATTAAAAGCGTGTGATGCTAACATACACTGATCATATGCAGGCAAAGGAAGCTCTGCTTCTAAACATTTTTGACACTCATCATAAAACTCATCAAAATGTCTAAATAACATCTCCGTATTTGCTACTTCAAAGTTATATTTACTAAACTCGATTTCACTTTCCATATGAATATCTTTATATGTTGTGATTCCATGTTCGTTTTCATTCCAAACAATATCAAAAATAGTATCTACACCTTGCAAGTACATAGCAAGTCGTTCAGTTCCATAAGTGATCTCAACAGCCACAGGATCACAAGCGATTCCTCCCACTTGTTGAAAATAAGTAAACTGTGTTACTTCCATACCATCAAGCCAAACTTCCCATCCAAGACCCCATGCTCCTAGAGTTGGTGACTCCCAATTGTCTTCCACAAATCGTATATCATGTTTTGATAAATCAAGTCCTAAATATTCCAATGATTTAAGATATAAATCTTGAATATTATCTGGACTAGGTTTGATTAATGCTTGAAATTGATAATATGATCCAAGTCGATTTGGATTTTCACCATATCGTCCATCTGTTGGTCTTCTTGATGGTGCCACATATGCAACACTCCACGGTTTGCTATCTAAACTTCGTAAAAGTGTAGCAGGATGAAAAGTTCCAGCACCAGCTGAAATATCATATGGCTGTAAGATATTACACCCCTGCTCTGCCCAATATTGTTGCAGTTTTAGAAGTAATTGTGAAAAAGTTATATTTTTATTTTTCATAACTATATGAGTACTTCAATCTCTTTAGAATCAGTAGCAACTGCTTTTTCTTTTACTATTCTATCTTCTAATAATTTTGCTGCTAGTTCTTTGTCATTTATTGCCATTATTTGTACCGCTAAATATGCTGCATTGATAGCACCAGCTTTACCTAAAGCAACAGTAGCTACAGGCATACCAGATGGCATTTGAACAGTAGAAAGCATCGCATCCATACCATCCATCGCTCCACCTTTCATAGGTACCCCAATCACAGGTTTAGTAGTCCCAGCCGCTAAAGCCCCAGCTAAATGAGCAGCCATACCAGCAGCTGCAATAAATACTTTTGCACCTTTAGCTTCTGCTTCTTTAATATAATTTTTTGTTCGTTCTGGTGATCTATGTGCTGAAGAGATAATTAACTCATATTTTACATTGAACATCTCTAAAGTGTTAGCACAATTTTTCATAATTTCATAATCAGATTTACTACCCATAATAATTGAAACAAAATTCATAATTTTCCTTATATTCTATATTTTTTATGATTATATCAAATGAAAACTTACAAATAGTAAAATGATTCATAAAAACACACATACCTTAAAGTTAACTGAATTAACTATCTACTATATGTCTTTTAAGTAAAAAGAGATTATACTTTGTCGATTTAAAATCTACTACTAAAAGGAAAAAAAATGTCTAACAAACCAAATAGACGAGATTTTCTTGGTATGTCATTTGCAGCTGTAGCTGCAGTTGGAGGAGCAGCATCGCTTGTTGGTATGAAACAAGCATGGGATCCACTTCCATCTGTATTAGCAGCGGGGTTTACTACAATAGACCTTGCAAACATTGACTTAGTACCGGGGAAACCACAAATATTTTCATGGAGAGGGAAACCTATCTTTGTTCTTGAAAAAACAGCACAAATGGACGACTTTGAAGGTGACCTAGTTATCGGTGATAAGAGATACACAGTTACGATTGGACTTTGTACACACTTAGGATGTATTCCAGCATGGAAAAAAGATATGTGGAAATGTGCATGTCACGGAGGAGAGTTCAATGCTAATGGTCAGCAAATATTTGGACCTCCACCTAAACCACTAGTAATTCCTCCATTTAGTGTGGAAGGTACTGTTCTTACTCTTGGTGAAGAGGGAACTGAATCTAAAGCTATGATGTCAGCTCGAGCATAAGGATAAAAAATGGCAGAAATTAAAGAATCATTTTTCAGTGCAGAGGGTTTAGAGAAAAGACTGAATGCAAAGCAATTCTGGAAGACTATGATGACAGAATATTGGATTCCAAAAGATATTAACTTCTTATGGGCTATGGGTGTAGTTTTGGCTACAACATTTGTAATTTTGATTATTAGTGGAATTTTTTTACTAATGTACTACAAACCAGATACTGCATTGGCATTTGATAGTGTAAACTATACAATTATGCAAGATGTTGCGTATGGTTGGTTATTTAGACATATGCATGGTGTTGCTGCTTCAGTAGTATTTCTTATCATATATATTCATATGTTTACAGGTATCTACTACGG
>JBASAI010000256.1:0-4755 GCA_049650525.1 Arcobacteraceae bacterium | reverse complement strand
CTTTAATCCATACAATGATTCAGTCGTTTGGTTATTTACATAATGAAAAGATTTTAAGTTCTGAAAATCATCATAAACTTATCTCACTCTTTGAGCATCAAGAGTTAGAATTTGAACATAATGATTCTTCTACAAAAGAAAAAAGAGTTAAAAGTTCTTTTACAGTACTTAAAGGTGCTATAGAAGAGCTTTTAAGTGACCTAAGACAACGCGTATCTGCTGAATTACAAACTGATATCGATGAGACTAAAAACTACATAGATACACAAAAATTCTCTATTGGGATTACCGGTGTGATGAATGCTGGAAAATCCACAATGCTCAATGCTTTGATGGGAAAAGAAATACTAGGAAGTGCTGTTGTTCCTGAAACTGCAAATCTTACCATTGTTAAACATAGCGAAAATGAGAATGCGAAAGTATATTATTGGAATGAGCATGAGTGGAATAAAATAGTAAAATCTTCTGAACAGTTAGACTCTATGAAAGATTTTGTAAATGAAACAAATACAATTTTTGGAGATTCTCTTTCTTCATATATCAAATCAGAATCAAGATTTGATGAGATTAAAATAGAAGAACTTTCAAGTTATACATCAGCAGAAGCCAGTGAAAAAAAATGTAATCTTGTAAAATATGTTGAATTAGGATCAAATTTAGATTTTTTACGAGATGGTATCGAGATCGTTGATACTCCAGGATTAGATGATCCTGTGATCCAAAGAGAAGAGATCACAAAAGAATATATCGGTGCTTGTGATATGATGCTGCATCTTATGAATGTAAGTCAAAGTGCGACACTTAAAGATGTCGAGTTTATCATCGATGCGTTACTGTATCAAAATATCTCAAAACTTCTTATAGTGATCACTCGTGCGGATACTGTTTCAAAAGAGCAACTTGAAGAGGTGATTAATTATACTAAAAAATCAATCAAGCAACAGTTAGAATCACAAAATAAAGATAGTAAACTTGACTATATTTTAGATACTATTAAATTCATTCCTATTTCTGGGAAAATGGCACTTTTGCATAGAACAGGAAAATCACAAGAAGCTTTAGATGCTGGATTTACTCTTGAAGACACTGGTATTTTAGAGATTGAAGAGTATTTAAGAGAAACACTTTTTGGATCAAGCTCTCAAAAAGGGGAGTTGGTCGTTCAATCGAGTAAAAAACAGCTTAGAAGAGTTGTGGAAAAACAGACTGCTTCTTTGAACTTTGAATTAAAACTTCTTTCAAAATCAAAAGATGAACTCGATAAGGAACTTGAACAGTTTAACTATAAAAAATCAGTAAATGATAGAATTTTAACAGCAATGGGTGAAGATATTGCTTTTTACAAAAATGATTCTCAAGATTATATCGAGTCTTTAGAAACTTTTTTGGAAGCAGAGCTTATTGATCTGCAAAATGTGATCAAACAAAGAGTTGTTTCAGATGTGAGATATTCTTTTGAAAAAACGAAAAAAAGACCTAAAAGTTCACGAATTAAAGTGATAATTGAAACAGCGATTAAAGATGGTATTATTGATGTAATAAGAGATTATAGATATAAGTTTATCAAAAAATCACAAACTATAGGTGAACAGTGTGAACAAAAATACCATGATATGGGATTTACTATTGGTGCTAAAAATGAAAATTTTGATGCTATTTCTTTTTTCCAAGATGATTTTAAGTCAGGATTTCTAACTTCAAGTAATGAGGTTTTGGTTTCACAAATAGTTGAAGCAGTTGCTCAATCAAAAGAATCAAAACTTCAAGAATTAAGTAGAGATATAGAATCTTTTATCAAAAATGAATTTACCTCTATAGAAGAGAATATCAAAGCAAAAGCCAAAAAAATAAGTGCTGTTTTGATTGATTCATTTTTTATCACTTTAAATGAACCATTAGAAAGACTAGACAAAAAACTTAAAAATGAAGAGACGATTCTATTAGAGCAGATCAATGCATTTACAACAAACGAAGAAAATCGAGCTGAGATCTCTGTGAATATTCACAAAAAAATCAAGAAAATGAATAGTATCGCAAACAAAATACAAGGACTATACTAATGAATACACCTGTAAATATTTTAGAAGATTTTGTTTTAGAGTTTAAAGATACTTATTTTGAAAAAGAGATTATATATGAAGGTGGACTGTTAGGAGATATAAAAAAAGTACAAAACCAGCTTTTAGATGAGAAATTTTCTGCTTCTTTTCAGCTCAAAAGTATTTTAAATAAATTAGGAAGAAAAGCTCGATATCCGATGGAAGTAGCGATAACTGGGCAGTTTAGTTCTGGAAAATCTACTTTTTTAAATGCACTGTTATCGCGAAATATTTTACCAACAGGAATCACACCTGTAACATCAAAGGTGAATTTTATCAATTATGGTGAAGAGTTTAAGCTCAAAATTACTTACTACTCAGGGGCACAAGAATATGCACCTATTGATTCTATTGCTGACTTTACAGATCAAAGAGAGGATGAGATGAGTGATATAAAATATCTTACTCTCTATGCTCCTATGGATATCTTAAAAGATATCTCTTTTGTTGATACGCCTGGTTTAAATTCACAAAGTCAAAGTGATACAGATATCACAAAAAAAGTTTTAAAAGATGTAGGTGGAATTATTTGGCTTACACTTATCGATAATGCAGGGAAAATGTCAGAAGCAGAAGTGCTTGACGAATATATGGAGCTTTTTAAAGATAAGTCTTTGTGTGTCTTAAATCAAAAAGATAAATTTACGCAAGAACAAATAGAAACTACAACAAACTATGTAAGTACAAAGTTTGATAAGTATTTTGCAAAAGTTGTTCCTATTTCAGCTCGAATGGCACTAGAATCAAGAGCCAAAGGGAAAGAAGTTTTACTAGAAGATGAATACAATAAAATTGTAACAGAATTAAAAGAGGATTTATTAAAAGGTAATATTGAAGATAGCGATTCTTTTTTTAAAAAATTTGAACAGCATAAGATAAATTTACGAGCTATTGAAAATACGGATCTTTCTGATAATACAAAACTTTTAGAAGACTCAAATATTCAAGAAGTCATTGATTTTATAGAAACTACAATTCGACCACAAGCTGCACAAACAAAAGAGTATACGATCAAAAGAGACTTAAAAGGGATTTGTGATATTTTGATTTCAGAGTATCACACGATTATTGGTGTTTATGATGCACTTATTGATATTTTAGAAAGTTGTGAAGATGAGATACTTGAAGAGTTTGAAAGTATTTATAAAAGATATTCAAAAGATCTATTTACTATTTATAATTCTCTAGAAAGTATTATGGAAAAGATTTCACAAGAAGCATATAAAAACATCAAATATAAAAAATCACATAGATTTCAAGAATCTAAGGGAAGTTTTTTAAGTGGTGATAAGATTGAGAAATTTGAGTATACTACTTATTGGATCGATTCTGATAATATTTATAAAAGTTTATTTTACGATGATCAAACTATTGATAAGATGTTTAAGCGATCGATTAAGTTACTTAAAAACATTGAACTCAATACTGATGCAGCATTTCGTGAAGTATATGCGGATATCAAGTATAAAGTTGATGGATGGCAAGAACCATATGAGCTGATCAAAAAAAATAGAGAGATAGCATCTGATGCAGAGTTTTCAAATACAAGACATTTTGCTGCTAAGGTATATGAAAATATTCTCAATGATTATCAGAGTGCAATTTTAGAAAATATCTCTGCTTTTAGAAAGAAATTTGCATATTTCAATGGAGCTTTATCATACAGTTATATTCAAACAACACAAGCAACTATTGCTGATTTTGAACAGCAGATTTTGGAGTCTGAAGAGTTATACAAAAAAGAACCGACAAAATTTTCAGTCCATCATCCACGAAAAGAAGATATTTTTGCAAAACTCAAAACTAATTTTGCTTTTGAAAAGATAGAAGACTTTTTAACATCAAAAAGAAACTATCTGTATAAAGTTGTGAAATATTCAAAAGCACAATATCTAGAGATCAATAAAGACAGAATAGAGTTTGTGCGATCAAAAAAAGGGGAATATCTCTCAAAAATAGATGATCTTCAAAAAATAAAAGATGACATATAGCAAAAGTCTCAGTCAGTGATTTAGACTTTTATCGCTTTAAAATCAAAACTGAAAGTTGTTCCTACTTTTAATTTTGATTTGACATCAATTTTTATATTATATTCTTGACATATCTTATATACAATATTTAGCCCCATTCCAAATCCACCATCTTGTGTGGTAGCGCGTTGGTATCTATCAAAGATATTTTCTTTTTTTGTTAAATCGATTCCGATTCCTGTATCTTTTACTGACAAATTTTTATTTTTAAGCGAGAGTGATATCTTACCACCTCTGTTGGTGTATTTTATGGCATTTGACAAAACATTGCTAAAGATTCTTTTAAAGTCTTCTTTATCTATATTGATAATTGTTTCTTCGATATCTAAAATAGTTGTGATATTTTTTTTTGATGCGAGTAACTCAAAATACTCCAACTCTTTTACAATCACTTTATCGATTTGTAACGGGTGTATTCTTTTGTTTGCTTTGGACTCTAAAAATAGATGTGTTAAGTCTTTGTATATTTCGGAAATTCTTTTGGCACTAAGATGGATTCGTTGCATATTTTTTTCACTTCGTGGTGCTTGAATATCTGTACAAATCATTAGTGCTGTTATTGGAGTATTAAGTTCATGTGTTGTATCTTTGATAAAGTTATCGAGTCTGATTCGTTCATTTTCTAT
>JBASAI010000255.1:0-2113 GCA_049650525.1 Arcobacteraceae bacterium | reverse complement strand
ATATAGTATGTGTTTTCATCTTTATCTTTGATCGTATCGGGACTGATACTCACAACTTCACCTTCAAGTCCACCATAAATAGAAAAATCATAAGCAGAAAACTTCACGATAGCTTTTTGCGATGGATAGATAAAAGCGATGTCAGATGGTTTTACTTTTGCATTTACGAGAAGCTTTTCATTTGTAGGTACGATTTCGATGAGATCATCCCCTGGCTTTACAACACCTCCAATAGTATGTACAAAAAGTTTTTGTACCACTCCATCTCGTGGAGCTTTTACTACTGTTCGTGTCACTTGATCTTCTAATGCTTTTGAGTTACTTACTGTTCTGTTGTACTCTGAGATCACATCGTTGAGTTCTTCTTTTGCTTTTGATTTAAACGCAAGTTTTGTTTCTTCTATCTTATAGAGATTTTCATTGATTTCAGACTGAAGCCGTGTGATAGAAAAGTCGGCACTTTGAAACTGATCAAGCGCATTATTCTCTTCTTTTTCAAGTCGTAAAAGATCCACTTGAGAAGCAATACCTCGCTCCACCATCGGTGCTGTCATATCGATCTCTTTTTTTATCATTTTCAATGATTTTTGAAGATAACTTTTCTTTGATTTTGCATCATCAAAAGAGTTTCTTTTTTGTATCAGCTGTTCGTTGAGTACTTCCAAAGTTGAATTAAGTTGATTTATATTTGTAGTGTATAAACTTAGCTCATTTTCGATGTATGGTTTCATCGCTTCATTTGTATCAGCTCCGAGATCGAACTCTTTTTCTTCTGATTGGGCTTTGAGTCTGAGGATTTTTGATTGTAATGCCATCGATTTTACTTCGTTTGACTCAAAAGTTGAGATCGATTTTTCGTTGTTAATTTTGAGAAGAATATCATCTTTTTTTACCAAGCTTCCCTCTTTGATCAAAATCTCTTCTACTATTCCACCTTCAAGGTTTTGTACGATTTGATTTTCACGACTAGGTATCACATCACCTGAACCTCGTGCTATCTCATCTATTTTTGCGACAGAAGCCCAAATAATAAAAAAGAAAATAGTCACCAACCAAAAGATCAGTATGATATGCAGTTTTTTAGGATGTTTTTCTAAAACAGCAGAGCTAAGACTATCCATATATTCATAGTCTTCTTTTGTCAGTTCTCTTTTTTTAGGAAGAGGCTTTTTTCTTTTAAATTTATTTAAATCTATCATTTTGCAGCCAACTGTTTAACGACATCATCTTTTGCCCCATCCATAATTTTAACACCATGATTAAAAACAATGATACGATTACAAAGTGTCAAAGTACTCATCTTTTGTGTCACAAGTAAAAGTGTCTTTTCTTTTACGATGGGAGAAAGTTTCTGTATGGTTTGTGTTTCTGTTGTTTGATCCATCGCATTTGTTGGCTCATCAAATAGTAAAGTATTTGCATCACTTAATAACGCTCGTGCGATCCCTACAGTTTGTTTTTGTCCACCTGAGAGTCCGACTCCTCGCTCACCTATTGGCATATCATACCCCAAAGGATGTGTTTTTACAAACTCATCAACTCCTCCTATTTTACACACATCAAGGATCTCTTCATCTGTATAATATCGATAGTTGTTCAGAATGTTTTCTTTCATCGTCCCTTTAAAAAGCTGTATCTCTTGAGGAATATAACCGATACTTTTTCGTAAATCTGCAGGATCTAACTGTTTGATATCTATCCCATCGATTAAAATAGAACCACTTTGAGGCTCATAGAGTTTTAGCAATAGTTTTGCAATAGTACTTTTTCCAGAACCGATTCGCCCTAAAATAGCGACCTTTTCTCCAGATTTTATCGTAAAGCTCACATCTTTGAGTACAGCTACTTGTGTTTCAGGGTAGGCAAATGAAACATTTCGGAACTCAATATCTCCGATAATTTGATCTCTTTTGATAAACTCTTTTCCTTTTGGTCGCTCAACAGGACGAGAGATGATGCCATCTATTGCTTCATATGATGTCTTAGCATCTTCATAGTTCGTGATCAGTGATGCAGCTTGTCCCAAAGGGGCAACCGTACGAGAAGAAAGAATAATAATCGCAATAAGCCCACCCATAGTAAGTTCAAAATCACTGATCAAATATACTCCATA
>JBASAI010000254.1:0-3266 GCA_049650525.1 Arcobacteraceae bacterium | reverse complement strand
ATTAAATACCTAACATATTTTGTTGTATTACATTTTATTGGTTTTATTTTTTTTGTTTTACGCAATCAAATACCTGACTTTTTTTCAATTATTATAGCCAATATGTTATTTGCAGTAGGAACACTTTTTTTCTACTTAACGATCAAAACTATCGTCAATGAAAAAACTATTTGGCATAATAGATACTATATTCCAGTATTTATGTTTTTTATTGGTTTTATTATTTTCACTTATTTTATATATGATACAAAAACAAGAATTATAATCTATTATTTTTATTGCGCAGGGTCTATTTTTCCGTCGGCATGGCTTTTATGGAAAAATGATTCGAAGAACTTCAAACTATTTGACAAAACAACAGCCATTTTACTGTTTATAATTTCATTTATCTTTATATCGATAATTATTCAATCAATTTTTATCAAACTCCAAGATTATTATTTTAGTAACAATAATATCTTTATGATCGTATCTATTGTCATCGCAGATCTATTGAGCTTATGGACACTTTTAGCTCTTAAATATAGAGTTGAAAAATAAACTTAGAAACAGACTTTATATCCCTCATTAAAAATATTTACGATAGTGTTATCAGGAAGTTTTTTTCGTAGTCTTTTCACCATATTTTTTAAACTATTCAGTCCAACTTCTTCTTCAAACTCCCAAACATACGCAAAAATTTCATCATAAGTAAATACTCTATTTTTATGTGAAAAAAGAAGTTTTAGAAAAGTACGCTCCTTATTTGTCAATTCTATGCTTTCATTGTTATGTTTCAATTCTTTTAAATCATTACTCCAAGTATATTCTTCGGCAAACTCTATTTGATTGAGAGAGATAGTACTATACTCTTTTAACTCTTTTACTGTGAAGTCTAAAGTTTCTTTGAGATTTTTTCTGCTTACAGGTTTTACTAGATATTTTGTGAGTTTTAAACTTGTGGCTTTGAGTAAAAACTCTTTATCTGTATGTGCAGTAAGCATAATTGCTTTTGTTGTATGATCATTTTCTCGAATTTTAGCAAGAAGATCCAGTCCATTAAGTTTTGGAATATTGATATCGATGATTAAAATATCTGGCTTTTTTTCTTTGTACAATTGATACGCTTTTTCGCCATCTTCAGCCTCATATACTTCACGAAAAAACATTTTTAAATAAGTCACATAATTTTCTCGTGTTGCTTTTTCATCTTCTATAAATAATATTGTATATGGTGATAAAGATTCCATTTATACTTCTCCTTGTGGTACACTTATCGTAAAAGTTACACCATGTTCATTATTATACACTGTAAGTGTTCCATTTAAAGCACTTTCTACAATCATCTTTGCCATATATAGTCCTAGACCTGTCCCTTGAGATTTGTGTTTTGTGGTAAAATATGGTTCAAATATCTTCGTTATGATTTCACTATCGATACCTAAGCCATTGTCTTCAATCTTGATTATAATATTTTTCTCTTGTAGATAAGCTTTTATTTTAATTTCTGGTTCTTTTATTTTTGATGTTTGTAGTGCATCTATTGCATTATTTAAAAGCGTTAAAATTAATTGTTGCAGTTCTTCTAAGTAAGAAAAACAGTGTAAGTTTTCATCTATATCTTTGACTATACTTATATGATTTGAAATGATACGACCTTTTACTATAGTATAAGATTTACTAATAGCCTCTTCGATACCAAAATAAGTTTTTTGTTTATTTGCATCAAAAAAGTTTTTAAAGTCATCTATGGTTTTTGACATATAAGCAGTCAAAGATTCTATCTCTAAAAGTTTCTCCTCAACCATAACATTTGTGATATTATCTTGAGCCAAAGCGGTATCAACCAAAAGAACAGAAGAGTTGATCTGAGCTAATGGCTGTCGCCATTGATGTGCAATGTTTTCTATCATTTCCCCCATCTGTACAAGTTTATTTTGCTGCATTAAGATCAATTGTTGTTTTGTATTTTTTTCAATTTCTGCTGTGATTTTTTCTTCTAAAGAGTTATTTAATGCTTCGAGTTCCTCTTTTGCAACACTCAGTTCTTCAGATGTTTTCTTCAATTGTCTATTTAAAACTTTAATCTTATCAGTTTTTGCTAACTCTTTTGACATATCATTAAAACTCATAGTAAGTTGCCCTATTTCATCAAAAGAATAAATCTCTAGCTGTTTTCCTAAATTTCCTGACGAGAGTTCTTTGATTCCACGCTGAAGGTTTATTAGTGGATTACTAATAGTTCGTATTAAAATAACTGTAAAAGGTATCACTATACATAAGATCACAATAAACACGATAATCAAACTCTTCAAAAGTTGCATTACATAATCACCAATTGTTTTTTCTATTTCAAAAAGTGAAATTGCCCCGATCAATTTGTCATCATTGTACAGTGGCAAAGTCTCTTGAAGATAATCTGTACCATCTATTTGCACCTTTTGATCTGTCAAATATCTTTTATTTAATATTTTATAGTGTTTTAAAGTACCTACTGTTAACTTCATAGTATTGTCTTCAAATAAATAAATATTGATCTCTTTCTTGGAAATGAGTTTTCTTATTTTATCTACAAAGGCAAGATCCAAAGGATTTTCAACAAGAACAAACCCAACAGAAGAAGGTGTCATCTTGCGTTGTTCTTTGTTGAAGTTAAGTCCCATTATTGGATAAAAGGATTTAAGAGTAAGTTTTCCATCCGTTTGGGCATAAATAATAGTTTCTTTTTCTGGTATCATCTCTTTAAAATGAGACTCAAACCCATGATATTTAGAATACTTTTTCCAAGGATTAGACAATGGATCAGCTACAGTCTTCCCATTTGCTATCATGATTTCAGCATCAGGAAAATCAAATACATACCCTTTTTTGGAATAATTGGCTTCAATATGTGACAAGGAGATCAAATCACCCTCTTTATCGTAAATCATTGTTTTCCAAATATTTCCAGCAATTTGGGCTGAATCATGAGTGGCATTAGCTAGCTGTATATATAAGGGTTGAATATTTTGATTGTATCTCTCTTTATTTCGAGTGATATGTTTAATTTTCAAATCAAGTTCTTGTAGCTCAGCTGTTTTTTGAGAAGAAGAAAGAAGTCGTTTTTTATTGTATTCTACTTCAGTCTGAATCATCTTCATATTTTCTTTTAATTCTTTTTTTGATTGAGCTATATTATTTTCAGTGAGAACCCAAGCGATTGATATTGTTACTGAACTCAAAGTTAAAAGTATGATCAAAATACCAAAAAGATTTAACTTTGTTTTTATACTCATTCTCATTTGGAC
>JBASAI010000253.1:0-4734 GCA_049650525.1 Arcobacteraceae bacterium | reverse complement strand
TTATCTGTAAATCCTACAGGTGAGTTTTTTATCACTAGAGATATCAAAAAAATAAATAAAAAGATTTCAAATAGTTATGTACTAGTAGGAACATTTTCAACAATTGATAAACAAGTAATTATCAATGCTAGAATTATGGATAACCAAACAGGAAGAGTTGTTGCAGCTGCAAAAACTTACTATGAAACAACAGATTGTTACTTATTAAACAATTGTCCAAAACCGAGAATGATTAGAATTACTGGAAAGTAATTTTTAAAATATCTATTTTAATTGACTCTTAAAGAGAAGTTATCTCTTTAAGTGCTTCACAAAATATATCACTATCATTTGGGCAAGAACAGAGTCTATAATCTTTAATTTGTAATTCTTTAGCAATCTCTCTGTACTCTATATCTAATTCAAATGCTGTTTGCATATTATCTATTACAAAAGAGAGCGGATATATGATCACTTTTTTGTTTTTAAAATGTCGTAACATCTCTGTTAAATTAGGTTTTAACCATTTTCTAAGACCTGATTTTGACTGATAAGCTAAGTTTATCGATTGTAATTCAGTGGCATAATGAGAAAGCTGTTCTTTGAGTAGTTCAAAATGCTCTTCAATTTGAGTTTGATAGGGATCACCTTTATCAATCATATTTTGAGGTAAACCAACAGCAGAAAAAATCAGATGAAAATCTTTATATTTTCCTTGTACTCTTACTATTTCATCACAAATTGCTTTATTCAGTAAAAAATTTTTATAGAATGGTTCTATAACTCGTATAGATAAAGTATCTTCTGCTTTTGCTATAAAATCATCAATACTCGATTTTACAGTCATCGTAGAGTAGTGAGGATACAAAGGAAGTAATACAACCTCTTTTATATTTTCTTTTTTAATCCTAGCAATTGCAGTTTGTGCAAAAGGTGAAGTATATCTCATCGAAGTAGTTATAAAATATTCTGGTAACATTTTATTTAATTTATGGACAAGTCGTTCTGTCAATTCATGTAAAGATACTTCTTTATCTATCTTTTGATAATTTTCCCAAGTTTTATTACATCGAATGGCTACTAAAATTGATGCCAACATTGATCTTATAGTATCATTTTTCAATGTAATGATATTTTTATCATTCAACATATTTCTTAAAAAAACTTCTAACTCATCTTTAGTTCGTGCACCACCCATATTTAATAAAACTAATGCTTTTTTACTCAATTCATATCCTATTCATCAATATTTATAATCGCATCACTACACCACGATGCTAACTCACTGTCATGTGTAATCAGAAGAATACCAAACTTATCTATAAAACCTACTAACATCTTCATCGTTTCCAAAGCAACCACATTATCCAACGCACTCGTCGGTTCATCAGCCAATAACAGATCAGGCTTCATCAAAACAGCTCGTAATATACTACATCTTTGAAGTTGCCCTCCACTTAATTGATGTGGTTTTTTTACGATAAGATCATCACTTAAATCAAGCTTATCAAGTAAATCAAAGAGTTCTTTTTTGGTATATTGCATAACAACATCATCAATTTGTTCTTTAATAGAATATGTTGGATGAAAAGAACTATAAGGATCTTGGTAAATCGTAGCAATCTTTTTACTTTTTATTGTTCCATTATGTGGTTTTAGGTTTTCAGTGATCAGTTCAAAAAGTGTCGACTTTCCACTTCCACTAGCCCCAACGATTGAAATAATCTCATTTCTGTAGAGTTTCAAGCTAAAACTCTTATAAATTAGCTTCTCTTTTGTATATCCGAATGTTAAATTGTTTATATTTAGTACATTATCTTTGTTCATATTTGTATTTTATCCTAAAGTATATAAGACTAGTTGAAGTAAAAAATAAGTAAAATATAAAAATTAACTTTAGGAGAGTAAAATGAAAAAAATTATTTTAGGAACACTTGTATTATCTGTTGCATCTTTTGCAGCTGTAAATCTTGGAGCATGTAAAGCTTGTCACGGTCAAAACTTTGAAAAGTCTGCATTAAACAAATCAAAAATTGTTTCAAATCTAACAAAAGCTGAAGTAACTGCTGCGCTCGTTGGATATAAAAATGGTACTTATGGTGGACCAATGAAAGGTCTTATGGTAGGACAAATTGCAAAATATTCAGTAGAAGAATTAAGTGCAACTGGACTAGGAAAATAATTTAATTTTTATTATATTGTTTTAAAAGGCTAAATACTTTGGTATTTAGCCTTTTTTTTACTTATTTATTACTCTTTCTTTCTTGTCTTCTTTAAGCTTTTTTACTTTTTCATCTTTTTTTATTGCATCTTGGAGATCTTCTGTACTATCGTTCAATAATCCATTCATCATTTTTTTACCATCATCAAATTGCCCTTGCTTCACACCCCAAATAAATATACCTAAAAGTGTAAAACTTACTATTATTCCTACTACTAACTCAATCCATAAAATACTATTCATCTATTTCCCTTTTTTAAAAATTGATTTTTTCTGTATTCGTAAACTATTTCCCACAACTAAAAGTGAACTTAAACTCATAGAAAGTGCTGCTACAAGTGGTATCACAAAACCAGCCATAGCAAAAGGGATCGTTACAATATTGTAGATCAAAGAGATCAATAAATTTTGTTTAATAAATCGAAAAGTTCTATTTGAAATATAATGACTTTTTGTGATACCAGATAATTTATCATTTAAAATAACAATATCACTAATAGCAATAGCAATATCAGCACCATTTCCCATCGATATTGAGATATCTGCTCTACTTAAAGCTAAAGAATCATTGACACCATCACCTACCATCACGACAACTTTTCGGGCATCTCGTAAACTTTTTATATAATCAGCTTTTGCAATTGGTGACATTTTTGCATTATAATGATCAACTCCAACTTCACGAGCAATATTCGCAACGGCAATTTCATTATCTCCACTACATAAAATAGTTTTAATCTTTTTATTTTTAAAATACTCAACAGTTTCTTTTGCATCATCCCGGAGTTTATCTTCAAGCTCAAATGTTGCTAGGAGTTTATCATTTATTGTAAAATGATAAATCGTGGTTTCATATTCTATATTATTTTCAAGTCTTCCACCATACACAATATTTTCATTGTAATATGCTTGTATCCCTAAAGCTGGTAATTGTTCAATATCGTGTAACTCTAGATGACTTAAATCATCATATCTTTTTTCAAGATATTTTTTGATAGCACAACTTACAGGGTGTGTTGAACTATCACTTAAAGAATAAAGTATATTAAGCTCTTCTTTTCTTAAGGATAATGCTGTCTCTTTTACTGATAACTCCCCTTTTGTTAAAGTACCAGTTTTATCAAATACAACAGCATCAATCTTCGAAAATGTTTCGATAAACTTCGCTTCTTTAAAGAGTAAACCTTCTCTTGAAAGCCAACTAATACCTATTAAACTAGCAATTGGCGTTGCCAGTGCCAAAGCACAAGGACACGCAATAATAATAACAGAAATACCAATAATCAATGAATGTTCAAAACTTCCCTCATAAAAGTACCATCCTATAAAAGTACCCAATGCTAATGATAAAATCATAATAGAAAAATATTTTGACATCTCATTTGTTGTAGTTTCTATTTTTGGTTTTGAATTGAGTGAGTCTTCAAGAAGTTCTACGATGTGATTAAGAGTAGAGTTTGCATAATTCTTTGTAGCTTTATATCGAACAACAGCTTGAGTATTTATCGTTCCACTAAAAATCTTATCACCTATTTTTTTATCTACAGGAAGAGATTCTCCACTGATGCTACTCTCGTCAAAACTGCTATATCCAGAAATCACAACACCATCAACACTTGCTTTTTCTCCTGTTTTTACCTCGATAATATCATCTATAGCTATCTCATCTAAAGCAACAACTCTTTTCCCATCATCAACTATAATCGTAGCCTCTAAAGGGATCTGTGATTTTATTTGATCCATCGTATCAACGGCACTTTTTTTACCCAAAACTTCAAGGTATTTTCCAACTAACACAAAAGTGATGATCATAGCAACACTATCAAAATAACTATCCCCAGCACCACCAAACAGTACATAAATAGAATAGATATAAGTAAGACTAGCTCCAGCTGAAACTAAAAAATCCATATTTATCATACGATTTTTTAGTCCATAATACGCACCACGGAAAAATATCCATCCACTGTAAAATAATACTGGAGTAGCAAAAATAAACTCAGCCATATGAATGATACGCAACATCTCATCATCTATACCAGTGAAATATCCTGAATATTTAGCTACATCTATCATCATAATATTCATCGATGCAAAAATAGCTATCGACATTCGTAAGAAAAAATCTTTTTTATTTTTGGTCGCTTTTATTTCACTATCTGTTCTATCATATGGATAAGCGTTGTAACCGATACTTCGTATTTTATCGATGATGCTTGAGAGTTGGATAATATCTTCATCCCAAGTGATTTTTGCTTTATTATTTGTAAAATTTATTGTAACTTCAACCACTCCATCTGTTTGATCCAAAACTTTCTCATTGAGCCAGATACAAGCAGCACAGTGAATACCTTCGATGATCAAATGAACTTGGCTAAACCCTTCATCGGTTTTTTTAATATATCTACTCGTAAAACTTTCTAGGTCAAAATTTGTACTATCATCTCCTCTTGCGAGTGGTTTTGATAGAGTATTCTTTCCTATCTTATCATAAAAACTTTCTAGTCCATCGTCTTGTAAAAGATGGTATACAC
>JBASAI010000252.1:0-2553 GCA_049650525.1 Arcobacteraceae bacterium | reverse complement strand
GCTTGTCCTATCTCTTCATCTGTGATCTCATTTACTATTTTTCGTATTTTTGCATCACTATGTTCTTGTGGATTTTTATCGAAGTATCCATCAATATCACTTAAGATAATAAGTAAATCTGCATTAGCATAGTGTGCTACATGGGCTGAAAGTTGATCATTATCACCAAAGAGTTGATCTGGTGTTGTTGATATATCATTTTCATTGATGATTGGTAAGATGTCATTTCTCAATGTTCTTTCCATAATATCTTGAAATATTTGTGTATGAACTCTACTATCAAAGTCATCTTCAGTAAGAAGGATTTGAGATATCGTTACATCATAAATATCAAACTTATTTTTATAACTACTCATAAGTATTGGTTGTCCGATGGAAGCCAGTACTTTTTTGCTAGTTGGTATATTTCTGTTGAGTTGCACCGCTGTATATCCAGCTGCTACTGCACCTGAAGTTACGAGTATCACTTCGTATTGCTTTTTAGCTTCTGCTATAAGTGATGCTAAGTTGAGCATCCTTTCTTTTGCGATATCTGTTATTTCAGTTAATACTGAACTTCCTACTTTTATAACGATTCTTTTCATTTGTTTGTTTCTGTTTATTTTGTCTGTACACATAATAAGTAAAAATTATCCTTTCAATTTTTATGTTTAAATATACTATAAAATACTTAAAGATGACTAAAGAAACAAAAGATGTTCCCCAAAAGTAATCATTCTAAATAACATATTTTCACTATACAAAGTCAGTAAGATATGCTATGCTATGCAAGTTATAAAATATAAGGTTGTAATTATGAAAAAAATAATCATCGCAGGAGCAAGCGGTTTTGTCGGCTCATTACTTAACGAAAACTTTACCCAAAAAGGGTATAAAGTGATCGCAATACAAAGAGCTGATTTAAATGATATAGAAAAATTGAGTTCATTAATAAATGGTAGTTTTGCTGTGATAAATTTAGCAGGTGCAAATATCATCAACAGATGGAGTGATGAGTACAAAAAACTCTTATATAGTAGTAGAATCAACACAACAAGATCTCTAGCAGAAGCTATGAAAAAATGTGAGATCAAACCAAAAAAATTCATCTCAACAAGTGCTGTTGGAATATACAAAAATGATAAAAAATATGATGAGTCAACAACTGATTTATCAAACGACTTTTTAGGAGCTCTTTGTCAAGATTGGGAAAAAGAAGCTTTGAAAGCAACTGAATTAGATATAAGTGTTTCGATTTTTAGATTTGGTATCGTTATGGGAAAAGGTGGAGCATTGAGTAAAATGATCACACCTTTTAAACTAGGAGTTGGTGGTACCATTGGAGATGGGAAACAGTCATTTTCTTTTATACATATTGAAGACTTAATAAGTGCGTATAATTTTGTTTTGGAAGATGAAAAAATTGATGGGATTTTTAATCTAACAGCCCCAATTCCTACAACAAATTATGGCTTAACAAAAGCGTTAGGAAAGAGTCTACATAGACCAACGATACTTCCTATTCCACAGTTTGTACTCAATATAATTTTAAGTGAAGGGGCAAAAGTACTCACAGATGGACAATCTGCACTGCCAAATCATCTTTTAAATAAAGGATTTATTTTTAAATATAAAAACATAGAAGAAACGATAGAAAATCTAGTCTAAATTTTAGCTAGAACTTTCTTTTACAAGACCTGCTTCTTGTAAAAATGGACTATGGATAAAATCAAGTTTTTTTATCCTATCATAAGAAGCATAACTGAGGTATAAAATATCTTTTGCTCTTGTAACTGCCACATAAAATAGTCGCCGCTCCTCTTCTAAACTTCCCCCTTTACTCATAAGTGTACGATTTGGAAATCTTCCATCCATGAGGTCTACCACATATACTTCTGTAAACTCTAACCCTTTACTTGCATGAACGGATAAAAGATTTACTCCACCACCTTCACTCATCTCTCCACCACCTAATATCATCGCATTGATAAAGTTGTTTAAGTTTGTATGTCGTGAAGAAAGTTGTTTGAGTGTTTCTACTCTTCTATGTGATTTGAGTTTTGAACTACTTTTCATACTTTCGTTTATCGTTCCATCTTTTTGTTTCGCACGGTGTGTAGATAAAGTCTCGATAATAGATTCGAAAAATTTATGTTTTTGAATATGGATAATCATATTTTTTGGATTTTGAATTCTTTTAAGTTCTTTAATAAGTGTATAAAAATCATATAAAAAAATCCCACCTTCAAAAGTAAGTTTTGGATGTTTTAAAATATTGTTGTTTAAAAATTTCACATCCCACCCCAGGTCTTTAAACTTCGAAACACTTCCCATCTCGATAAAATCATCAAAAAGTCCGAGCTGAACATTGTTTACTTTTCTGCTTTGATATGGTTTTATGATTGAATTATCAGGATTAAGAAGTCCATGAAAAATATTACCATGACCTACTCGTAAAAGTGCTTCGAAAATATCTTTTGCTATCGCTTTTCCTATATTTTTTCCATACTCAATAAGATGTATAAATGCCATCATATCATTGCTATTTACCATCAATACAATAAGATCCAAAAC
>JBASAI010000251.1:0-4433 GCA_049650525.1 Arcobacteraceae bacterium | reverse complement strand
AGTGGAGAATATCAATATCTCTTTAAAAATATTTTTGACAATAATATGATCACTATCTTTCTTGAGTGTGGTAAATTTTTCGAAAATGAAATAATGCTTCTTGATACATATTTTAAAGAGATCATTTATTTATTTTGTATAGAGACTACACTGAGTGATTTAAAGCAATCAGCTACGATATATCCATTGACACAACTTCAAAATCGAATATCCTTTAATAATGAGATGAAAAGGCTTGTCCCTTTGGCTATTCGAGAAAAAATGAAATTAGGAGTATTGCTTATCAACATTGATAGGTTTAGGGCTGTTAATGATGAGCACGGGGATGAGTTTGGCGATAGATTTCTGAGACTATATGCAGATACAATTAAAAAATGTATTAGAACATCTGATATTGCGGTGCGTTTTGGTGGTGGAGAATTTTTAATTATATTAGTACATGTCAAGAGTATTGAGATGACTATGCAAATTGCAGAAAAAATTAAAAATACATTAACCAATACTTATCTACTCTCTCCTAATAATGACAAGTTTAAAAAAACTGTTTCAATTGGTATTTCATTGTTTCCAGACGACTCGAATGATATTCATGAAGTGATAAAATTTAGTGAGATGGCATTGCTTGATGTAAAAGATACAGGAAGAAATAAACTTTCAAGATATGAAAAGTTGCATAGAGGAAGTATTGAGTTATTTTAATCTATTTATTTTAGAAGTAGAAAGAGGGAATGAGTTATCTCATTTCCTCTTTTATACATTTGAAGCGATTATATCACCCATTTGAGTACAATTTACTTTTTCTTTACAATCATATGCAGCTAAATCACCTGTACGGTATCCATCAGCCATAGCTTTTTTGATCGCATTATCGATTGCATCCGCAGCTTTTTCTTCATCGAGTGAATACCGAAGCATCATACTAGCACTCGCAATCGTTGCAATTGGATTAGCAATTCCAAGACCAGCGATATCAGGAGCACTTCCGTGAATCGGTTCATATACTGCTGTTTTGAGTCCAGTTGAAGCAGATGGTAACAATCCAATACTTCCACTTAACATAGAAGCTTCATCACTTAAAATATCACCAAAAATATTTCCTGTAAGGATCACATCAAATTGTCGTGGGTTTGCGATAAGTTGCATAGCACAATTATCAACATACATATGTGAGAGTTCAACTTCTGGATACTCAACAGCTATTTTTTCTACTGTATCTCTCCAAAGTTGTGAAACATCTAAAACATTTGCTTTATCAACTGAACAGATTCTTTTATCTCTTTTCATCGCAAGTTTAAATGCAACATGAGCAATTCTTTCGATCTCTTCAACTGTATATACCATAGTATTCCAGCCTTTAGTTTCAGTTTTACCTTTAGGCTCTCCAAAGTAAATTCCACCGATAAGTTCTCGTACAACCATGATATCAACACCTTTGATAACTTCTGGTTTTAAACTACTTGCATCTACAAGCTCATCATACACTGTAGCAGGTCGTAAGTTTGCAAATACACCCATCTCTTTTCTAAATCGTAAAAGTCCAGACTCTGGTCGTAGTTCTCGCTCTAGGTTGTCCCATTTTGGACCACCAATAGATCCAAACAAACACGCATCAGAATCTAGAACACCATCAATTGTTTCTTGTGGAAGTGGATTTCCTGTTGCATCTATTGCACATCCACCCATGAGATATTCTTTATAGTTGAAGTTTAAATCAAATTTTTTACCAACTGCGTCTAAAACTTTGATCGCTTCATCTACAATCTCTACACCGATACCATCACCTTTGATAACTGAAATATTATAGTTTTTAGCCATTTTTAGCTTCTTTTGCAGCAAAATTCATCAATCCACCACAGCTTAATAATTCTTGCATAAATGGTGGGATTGGGGTAAAGTCATATTTTTTATTTTTTGTGTTGTTTTCAATAGTTCCTGCATCTAAATCAATAGAAACTTCATCACCTTCGATGATTTCACCTGCACTATCAAGTTCAAAAATAGGTAGACCCATATTAAAAGCATTTCTATAAAAAATTCTTGCAAATGTTGGTGCTATTACAGCAGCTACACCAGCAGCTTTAAGTGCGATTGGCGCATGTTCTCTACTTGAACCACATCCAAAATTTTCACCAGCAACGATGATGTCACCTGGTTGTACTTTTGATGGAAAATCTGGATCTGCATCTTCCATTACATATTTTGCTAAGTGATCGGGATCACTACTATTTAAATATCTTGCTGCTATTATTAAGTCCGTATCAATGTTACTTCCAAAATTCCATACTTTTCCAGTAATTTTACTCATTATTTTCATTTCCTTCATTATAAATCGTATTTTCATTTTCTGCATTTTAGCTAAATTTTAATTAATTAACCATTGTGTAATATCAGTTTAGGTATAATGTATCTATAAAAATCATAGCAAAGGCTTATATTTCAATGGCACCAAAAGTAAAAGATATAAATAAAGCAATAGAAAAAATCTTTAAAGACAATAAAGACAATATTTTAACACACGAAGAATTGATTGTTCTTTTCCCAAAAACACCAACAGCAGCGATCACAAAAAAAATACTTGCACAAAAGCAGTTATTTAATGTAGACTTGATGAGTTCAAGAGAGCATGCAAAAAGAATCAATGAACTTGAATATCAAAAAAAAGAAGAAGCAAGAATACGACGACAGGAGGCTAGCGAAGGTGAAGAGTTTGATTTACTAAAAAATAAAGAGCTTTTAGAATGGAGTCGATCTGATTCTCCTGTACGAATGTATTTACGAGAGATGGGAAAAGTTCCTTTATTGACAAAAGAGGAAGAGATTGAAATTTCACAATCGATGGAAAAAGGTGAAAATACTATTTTAGATGCTATTTGTTCTGTTCCATATTTGATAGATTTTATTCTTGAATATAAAGAACCGTTAGTAAATAGAGAGAGAAAAGTAAAAGAACTCTTTAAAAATTTTGATGACGATACTGAAGCACAAGATTCTGATGTGGATGCTGATGATGAAAATGAAGATGCTTCTACATCAGAAGATAGTGCAGCAAAAACAAAAGATAAAAAACTTGATAAAAGAGCACAGAAAATTATCGAAGCTTTCAAATTACTAGAAAAAGCAAAAAAAGAGTGGATGAAGTTTACAGCAAAAGAAGTACCTAAAAGCGACTCTGAAATTGATATGTTAAACTTCGATCTTTTAGCATCTTTTAAAAAAAGAGGTATTAAAGAAAGTTTAGTAGAGCTTGGACCTACTAGTAAGCTTATAGCAGAAATTGTAAAAGCGATGGAAACTTCACTTGGTAGTGACAATGGATTTGAAGTGGAGCTTAAAAGACTAGAGTATAAACTTCCATTATTCAACGAAACTTTACTTGAAAACCATAAAAAACTTCTTGAAAAGATTTTGACACTCTCAAAAATTGATATTATTGGTATGGTGCCTGAAGCTACGATGGTATCAACTTATATGGAGATCAAAAAACTCTACCAAACAGCTGAGGCTAGTGAGGGTGGATTTGATCTTGAAGAAGATGAACTAAAAGATGTATTAGAGCAGATAAAATTAGGGAAAAAGATCACTGATGAGTCTAAAAATAGAATGGCGAAGTCAAACTTACGGCTTGTTGTTTCTATTGCGAAAAGATATACAAATAGAGGATTGCCTTTCTTGGATCTTATTCAAGAAGGAAATATCGGGCTTATGAAAGCTGTTGATAAGTTTGAGTATAAAAAAGGGTATAAGTTCTCTACATATGCAACTTGGTGGATTAGACAAGCTATTTCAAGAGCGATTGCAGATCAAGCAAGAACGATCAGGATTCCTATTCATATGATTGAAACGATTAACAGAATCAATAAAATCATCAGAAAAGGTATCCAAGAAAATGGGAAAGAGCCAGATGTTGATCAAATTGCAAAAGAAGGTGGATTGACTGTTGATAAAGTAAAACAAGTGATCAAAATCACAAAAGAGCCAGTTTCACTTGATGCTCCTATCGGAAATGAAGATGATGGAAAATTTGGAGATTTTGTAGCAGATACAGCAGCTCCAACACCTGTGGACAATATCATGCACGATGATTTATTGGGTCAAATTGATCAAATTTTAGGACAACTAAATGAGCGTGAACAAGCTGTAGTAAGAATGAGATTTGGTCTTTTAGAAGATAGAAGTGATAGAACACTTGAAGAGATTGGAAATACACTAAGTGTTACAAGAGAAAGAGTAAGACAGATCGAATCAAGTGCGATCAAAAAACTTAAACATCCAAAAGTAGGAAGAAATCTTAAAAATTATGTAGAGAGTTAGATCTCTATATTGGTCTCATGTAAAGTACCTATCTTAAAATAAAAAAGTTTTAATGATAAATTGAGTATAATCACTCAAAATTAAAGGAAAAAAATGAAAAAAATTATTTTAGCATCAACTAT
>JBASAI010000250.1:0-3463 GCA_049650525.1 Arcobacteraceae bacterium | reverse complement strand
TAGATACATTTTTTGGGTGATGTTGTGTTGGTGTAGCATCACTTGTAACTCTTTTTCAAAAGGCAAACAACCACTGATACCTATTATGACAAGTAGACTGAAAAGTATCTTTATGAGCCAGTGCATGATATATTCCCTTATTTGATTTATTTATATTTGCAAATTATAGCAAATCAAGATTAACTCCTTATTACTGGGGTTTTATTTTATAAGCTTTTTAGTAGAGGTTTTTTTGTACAATCACTTTTTATTATATTCAAAAAAGGACAAGAAACTGAGATATATCATAATGAGCATCATAATGGCAGGACTATTTCAGCTATTTTTTTGGAGTACACAAACAAATATCATCTCACTGATTCAAGCAGAAGAGACAAAAATCGAGTCACTTTCTTATTCTCCATATTATGGATATGAACGAAAAGTGTTGTCAGAAAAACAGATTAAAAATGATATCGATCTTTTATCAGATATTACGAAAAAAATCAGAACTTACTCTTCATTTGATGCAAAAACTATTTTGGAAGCGGCTGCTGAAACAATGATGCCTATAGATTTAGGGATTTGGATAAGTGTTGATCTTAAAGAAAATGATTTAGAGATACAAAGAGCTTTACAGCTACTTAAAAAATATCCTGATATTATCGAAAATATCATCGTAGGAAATGAGGTTTTACTTAGAGAAGATATAAGTAAAGAGAAACTATTTGAATATATCGATTTGATAAGAGACTTTACGGATAAACAAGTGACAACTGCAGAAACTTGGGATATTTGGGAAAAGGTTCCAGCGCTTGCCAATCATGTTGATTTTATCACACTTCATATTTTGCCTTACTGGGAAAAAGTCGCTATTGAAGAGGTTGATGATGCTATTACAAAGCGTTATGAAATAGTCAGAAATATATTTCCAAATAAAAAGATGCATATTGGGGAGATCGGTTGGCCAAGTCATGGATACAACAATATGGACTCTGTTCCTGGGTTAAAAAATCAAGCCATAGCTGTGAGAAGTTTTATAAATCTTGCGAAAAAAAATGATTGGTCGTACAATATTATCGAAGCATTTGATCAGCCTTGGAAAGGATATCACGAGGGAAATATTGGACAATACTGGGGAATATTTAATGCTAATAGAGAACTAAAATTTGAGCTCGTGGGAGATATTGATATAAATGAATATTGGATCTATCAAATGATAGCAGCTGTTTTTATCGGAGCACTTTTGACACTTTTTGGACTACGAAATAAAAAGCTCAATCTTTCTCATTCTCTAGCATATGCAGTAGTTGCTCAAGGAATGGCTTTTGGTATTGTTATGGCGTTTATGTATCCTTTTATAAACTATATGAATGCAGGGATGTGGATCATGTGGGGAGTTGGAACATTTTTGATGATTCCTCTTGTTATTATGACCTTAGCAAAGGCAAACGAACTTTTTGCTTCCTCTATAGGAACAACACCTACACGGTTGATTCCATTAGATTTGAGTTCCCCTAATATTCCCTTGGTGTCGATACATGTACCTGCATACAAAGAGCAGCCAGATGCTTTGGCGGAAACTTTGGTGGCATTATCGAAGCTAAATTATCCAAACTATGAAGTACTCGTGATCATCAATAATACTCCTGAAGAGTTTTACTGGAAACCTATTGAGACACTTTGTAGTGAGCTAGGTGAAAAGTTTGTATTTATGAATATCACTTGTACAGGATTTAAAGCAGGGGCTCTAAATAGGGCACTTGAACAAACTGATGAAAATGCTGAAATTATTGCGGTTATTGATGCTGATTATGTTGTCGAGTCTTCTTGGTTGGTTGATCTAGTTCCTTTATTTGATGATCCAAAAGTAGCGATCGTACAAGCACCACAAGATCATCGAGATGGTGGTGAATCTATCATCAAAACAGCTATGAATGCAGAATATGCAGGATTTTTTGATATCGGTATGGTGGAGAGAAATGAAGAAAATGCTATCGTGGTACACGGAACGATGGTGATGGTACGATTAAGTGCGATGATGGAAGTAGGTGGCTGGGGAATCGATACTATTGTAGAAGATAGTGAGCTTGGTCTTCGACTTTTTGAAGCAGGATATAGTGCTCACTATACAAACAAAAGATATGGATATGGACTTCTTCCTGATACTTTTGAGGCATTTAAAACGCAAAGACATAGATGGGCGTATGGGGCGATTCAGATTTTGAAAAAACATTGGCGAGAGCTAAAGCCATCAGCAACGAAGCTTACATCAAAACAGAAAAAACGATTTATTACTGGATGGGTGTTTTGGCTCAGTGATGCGATGGGTCCGATTATGGCTGTGATGAATCTGATCTGGGTTCCTGTGATTATTTTTATAGGAGTTACTATCCCTACAATTCCTTTGACTATTCCTATTATCACTGCATTTTTAGTGAATATTTTACATACTTTTATTTTGTATCGTATGAAAGTAAAAGCGAATTTTAAAGAGACATTACTCAGTGCAATTGCTTCTATGAGTTTGCAACTCATTATTTTCAAAGCGGTTTGGGATGGTTTTGTAAAAGATGGGTTGCCTTTTAAAAGAACACAAAAAGGTGGAAAAGCAAAAAAAAGTAAAAGTCCTATCATATACGAAACGATACTAGGAATACTTTTACTTATCTCATTTTTTGCATTGATTTTTACAAATAAGACAGGTATCACAGAGATCTATGTATTTGCTGCTACAATATTTATACAGAGTATCCCGTATATCTCAGCGATGATTATGAGATATTTAGAATTAACCTCTTTAAAAAAACAAAATCTATAGTTCTAAATTCTCCAAATATTCTTTGATATTTGGAATATAGTTTTTTCTACATACCAAACAAGTAGGGATATTGGCTGTTTGGACATCAAGTTTTGTGATTTTTAACTCATCTGTAAATCCTAGTTTTTCTACTAAGTTTGTAGGTAAAAGTGTTTTCCCCATTCCTGATTTTACACAAGCGAGTATCGTTTCTAAACTTCCAAAAGCTAAGCTTTTTTCAACTATCTCATTTTTTTCTTTATAGTAATTTATCAAAAATGCATCATAGGCACACCCCTCTTTAAAAGAGAGGATAACATTTGGAGAATTTTCCTCTTTTGGTTCGAGTATGGCTATCTCCTCTTCGTACTCTTTGATGATCATAAGCTCATCACTTTGTGGTTTTCCACTTATAAAAGCGATATCAACTTGATAGTTCAATATCATTTTTGTGACATCTCGTGTCGTTCCTGTGAGAAGTTCTAGCTGAACATTTGGATAATCTTGATGTAATTTCATCAAAAATGAGGATATTCGTACCGCCGCATTACAATCAGTAGAGCCAACGACAAGCTTTTTACGAAGATGAAGATTTTGCATATCAAGTAAGGCATCATCGATTTTGCGTACTATTTCTACTGCATGTGGGTAGAGTTTTCCCCCCTCTTGCGTTAAAATTACACC
>JBASAI010000249.1:0-5683 GCA_049650525.1 Arcobacteraceae bacterium | reverse complement strand
GAGCGATCGTTGGTGTTGCATACATCACAAGCTCTGGTATCGAAGGTGTTACAGATGAAGATGGTCTGTTTAGTTTTGAAATTGGTGATATCATTAGCTTCAAAAATGCAGAAGGTGAAATCATCGCTGAGTTAGACTCAAATACTATCGGAGATGACAGTCTTATCACTTTAGAAGAGTTAGAAATAACTGCAGAAGATTTAACTACTCCAATTGCAGAAGAAGTTATTACAGAAAATACTGAAGAAGAATCAGAAGATGAAGTAGAAACTGAAATTTCTGAAACAGCAGAAGGGTCTACAGAAACAACTGAAGTTAGTGATTTACTAGAAGATGAAGAATCAGTAGATCTTTCAGCAATAGAAACAACAGAAGAGACTACAGAAGAAACACCAAGTGAAGTAGAACTTGGAGATATTATTCCTGATGAAGATGAGGATATCGTTGTACAAACAGAAGAAGGTGAAGAACTCGTTATAGAAAAAGATGAAGAAGCAGCTGCTACTGAAGAAGAATGGAAAGAAGTTGCAAATGATAAAGAAATAGATGGACAAGATGGAACATTTACAGAGTACACAACAGGAACAACAAATCCAACGATAACAGTATTTGTTGATAATGATGTAGATACTACAGGTGGACTATAACAGAAGAGTTTTATACTCTTTTGTTTTCATACTATGACTGAAAAAAACTACAAAGATAAAATAGCCACTTTAGAGGCAAAACTACAAAGTTTGCAAAACTCTTCACAAAAAGAGTGCGAACAACACAATAAAATTTTAACCCAACAGTCAAAAATGGCTGCTATGGGTGAGATGATAGGAAATATAGCTCATCAGTGGCGTCAGCCACTTATGGAGCTATCTTCTATATTGATGCATACAGAAGCAAAAATACAAGTCAAAGAAAACATAACAAACGATGAGATTTTAGAAGTGATCGATCAATCAAACCATATCTTAAAATATATGTCAAGTACGATTGATGACTTCAGAAATTTTTTTGCAACAGATAAGGCAAAAACGGAGTTTAAAATATCTGATCAGATAAAAAGAACTGTAAATATCCTTACGAGTACACTTGATACTAAGAAAATAAAAATAAATATCATCATAAAACACAATCCCTATATCTATGGATATAAAAATGAATACTCACAAGTGTTGATAAATATCATCTCAAATGCAAAAGATGTACTGATTCAAAGAGGTATAGAAGATGCTTTTATAGAAGTAAAAGTATATGAAAAAGATGGTTTTTGTGTTACTGAGATTTTGGATAATGGAGGTGGTATTAGTGAAAAATATAAAGATGATATCTTTAAACCTTTTATGACATTTGAAAAAAAAGATGGTACAGGTATCGGGCTTTTTATGTCCAAACTCATCATAGAAAACAATATGAATGGAACGCTTAGTGCTATAAATGAAAAAGATGGAGCAAAGTTTACGATAGTTGTTCCTACGCTGTAGTCTTATTCAAATTTATTGAGATAATATCCTATTCCAGAGACATTTTGGATAGAGTCTTTTCCTATTTTATGTCGTAGTTTATGTATGAGTGATTTGAGTGCTGTATCAGTTGCATAATAAGGATCTTCCCAAATAGCATTTTTGATCTCTTCTATAGAGAGTGTTTTGTGTTGATTTGCGATGAAAAGCTCCAAGAGAGCAAGTTCACTTGTCGAGAGTTTTTTTATCATATCATTATCATATAAAATTTTATGTAAGGTATCAAATCTAATCGTATCTGAAAGATGAAAAAAAGTGTTTGATGTAGAGTGGATCTCATCTATTGCTACTACAAATGCATTTTGTAGTTCTTTGTAATTTGTTGGTTTGGTGAGATACTCCACAAGTTTAAGCTTACTAGCTTCGAGTAAAAATTTTGTGTCAGTATGAGCAGACAAGATAATGATCGGTATTTTCTGATCAAATTCTCTGATTTTTTGAATAAATTCAATCCCATTCATTTCTCCCAAACTCACATCAGTTAAAATGATGTCTGGTTTAATTTGATCAAAGAGGTTAAGTGCTTCATGGGCATCTGAAAATGAAAATACTTCTTTACACATCAACTCTAATGTCTTTGTCAATGTCTTTCGAATGTTTTCTTCATCTTCAATATAGAGTATAGATTTTGTTTTTAATAAGTCTATATTTATTGATTGATTATTCATAGAGAGCATTTTACTCAAAGATCCCTTATGGAATACTAAAAAATCACTAAAAAAATTATATTAACATAATTTAGAATACTTTCGTTATAATCACTCTATAAATATAGGAAGTAAATATGGCTAAATTGTTTCAATATATCACTATAACTGTTATATTTTTTACACTTTTACTTGCCAATAATCCTGTAAATATAACATCTAAACAACTTATTCAAATCGAAAAAAAATATGGTCCAAAAGCAAAAAGGCGTGTCCTTTTATGGGATCAGATGCTTGTCAATGCAAAAAATAAAAAAACTTTGCAAAAGCTCAAAATGGTAAATGATTTTTTTAATAAGATTACATATAAAACAGATAAAGCACACTGGAAAAAAAATGATTATTGGGCATCTCCTTTTGAGTTTTTGGGTACTGGTGCTGGGGATTGTGAAGATTATGCGATCGCGAAGTATTTTGCTTTACGCAGTTTGGGTATTTCTGATAGTAAACTCAAGATCACTTATGTAACACTCTCACGAGCAAATAAAAAATTTGATGAAGCACATATGGTTTTGAACTACTACCATAAAGCAAACAAACCTCCTATTGTTCTGGATAATGTCAATAAAAAACTAAAATTAGCCACAAGTAGAACCGATCTAAATCCTGTGTATAGTTTTAATGCTGCTGGATTATGGAAAGCGCAAAACAGAGGAAAAACAGAACAAAGAACAGGCGATAACAATCTAAAAAACTGGAAATCTTTAATGGAGAGAATCTAATGAATACCGTTACACCAAAGCAAGGAATCAAAAATGTCATTATCTAAACAACTATATATCATCATATCTTTTATATTTTTTATTATATTTGCAGGAAATTTTATCATCACTGTCAATAATACAAAAGAGTATTTAGAAATCGAATCAACGACTAAGGCACAAGATACAGCGACAAGCTTGGGTATGGGACTAAAATCTTTGATGAAGGATAAATCAAATCCTGAAATTCAGTCGATTATCTCAGCTATTGCAAATCGAGGATTTTATAAAGAGATACGACTCGAAGATGTGAGTAGTACTTTTGATCAGAATGAGTTGATACGAAAAAGTGGTCTTGATGCTGGTAAAAATTGGAATATATCTGAAGTAAAAGTGCAGAGTAATCTAGGAGTGATAAACTCAAATGAAGAAGAGGATGATCTTTTTAATGAATTGGCTCGTTTGGAAAATCAAGATATTGAGGAGATTGCACCAAAAAAGATCGTGTATACTTTTAATCCAAGTAAAAATTTTGTAGATGGAACGGTACTGGATATAAATTTTGTCGCATCAAATGAAACCCAAAGGGTAAATGCAACAGCTCAGATCAAGATATCTAAAGTGATCGCAAAAGTTTCTCGTGCTGAACGGTTTGATTATATTCCACAGTGGTTTATCGATTTTATTCCTTTAAAAATGCGTGAACTTAAAAGTGAGATCAGTGATGGATGGAACACGACAGCTATTTTATATGTAAGTGCAAATGCAGGTGATGCGTATGCGAAACTATATGAGCAAGCAAAAGGTGCAATTATTTATGCCATAGTTGCTTTTTCTTTTTCGATTTTATTATTGGTTGTTTTTTTAAGATTTATTTTGAAACCTTTAAAAAATATAGAAAAACTCGCACAGTCTATCTCTGCTGGGAATTTTACTATTATAAAAGATCTCCCATGGACAATTGAGCTTCGAAATGTTTCTATTGCTATGAATAATATGTCAGAAAAAATTAAAACAGCTATTCATAGACTCAATGCAAATTTAGAAAATATGACACAAAAACTTTCTACTGATGATCTGACTGGATTAAATTTGCGACAAACTTTTGAAACAGATATGAAAGAGATGTTTATCTCAAAAAGCGCAGGATTTGTTTTTACCGTTAAAATGGATAATTTAAGTGCGTTTGCAAAAAATCATACCAATAAAGAAGTAGATACCTTTTTGATCGCTTTTTCAAATATATTGAAAAATTTTTCCAAAGGGTTTACGGCGTATAGATTTTATGGTTCTGAGTTTGCACTTATTGCTAAAAATATGGATGAAAAAGAGGTTATTTCGAGTATTGAGAGACTAAAATTTGAACTAGGAAACTTTGGATTAGTTTTTAATATCACGGATGTTGCACATATAGGAGGAACTCCTTTTAATCCTATAGGCACAACTCCTGGCATGATTGCAAGTGCAAATGAAGCATATGAAAAAGCAAAACTTATCGGAGCAAATGAGGCGTTTATACGAAATGACAATGATTTAGCAAGAGACATGAATGAGTGGAGAGATTTGGTTTTTGATATTATTGACAATCAAAGATTTGAGATAGGATATATCGGTCAAGCATATTGTCTTGATGTAAAAAAGCAGCATCTCTTGATTATGGAAGAAGCATTTACAAAAGCGCGTGATAAAAATGGTGAAGATATCCCTATTGGTACATTTGTATCAATTGCAGAAAAATACGATAAAATTTTGGATTTTGATAAAGCAGTAGTGCTTAAAGTCATAGACTATATAAAAGAACTTGAGATTAGTCATAGTATTTCTATAAACCTATCTTTAGATTCTGTATTTGATATCAAGTTTAAAAACTGGCTAAAAGATCGTATTTTAGAAAATAAAAAAATAGCGTCACAATTGGTTTTTAGTGTGACAGCCTATGGTGCAGCTAAAGATATCGAAAAATTTAAATATTTTATAGAATCAATACATTCTGCTGGAGCGAAGATTATCATTAAAAGATTTGAAACGAAGTTTATTCCATTGGATACTATTAAGGGGTTAAATCTGGATTATATACGACTTGCGAGAAGTTATACAGAAGGAATATCAAAAAATTCTAGTAAACAAGGGTTTGTAGAAGCGATACATGAACTCTCTTCATTATTAACGATTAAGATATTAGCTGAAAATGTAAAAGATGAAAAAGACTATGATATAGTGCAAAATATCGGTATTTATGGGGCAAGTAGGTAAAATAAACAAAAAAGTTATTAAATAACAAGAAATGTTACTTTTCTGATATTTTTTATGATATAATAAATAAAATGATTTTAATAGGGGTTTTAGTTTGAAAAATTTAAAATATTGTGTAGTGTTGGGTATAGTTAGTTCTTTATCATTAAATGCTACAAGTTTAAGAAATAGCGTTGAGGATACATTGAATTCAAATCCTTCAATTATTGCGGAGCATTTAAATAGGGATGCATACAAAATGTATGTAAAGCAAGAAGAGGCAGATTATCTTCCTACTTTAAATCTTGATGCTTATTATCAAAATGCAAGAGTAGAAAAAAATCCAGATTCATCTACTTCAGCAGATTCAGAGGGTTGGAGCACAAATGATGGATGGAATAGTATCTTAAAACTTGAGCAGGTACTTTATGACGGTGGATTGACATCAAGTCAAGTTTTAGAATATAAATATAAATACACTTCAAATAAATATAGAAGTTTGTATGAAGTAGAAAATACTATCTTAGAT
>JBASAI010000248.1:0-3998 GCA_049650525.1 Arcobacteraceae bacterium | reverse complement strand
GGAATGAGATTCCAGATGATGCTAAAACTTTATTATTATCAAATGTTTATTGTTCAAAATGCAAAGATACTATTACAATGATTAATTTTGAAGCAACAACCATGGATGATGATTTGATACTCAAAGGAAATTGTAATAAATGCAATCACAGTGTTGTACGGCTTGTCGAATAGATTAACCTAAAATGTGTAAATAAGATTATATAATTATATAAATAGAAAGGGTAATAAATGTTAAGTTTTATTTTAATAGTACTTTGTATATTAATAGTGACTTCCTTATTTTCTAGATATGTTGAGAAAAAAAATATAGAAAGGAACGGTTGAAATCAAATCAACAAAGCACTAATCTCCAAAGAAAAGAAAAAGAAAATAAATGTGTTGCTTTAAATATCAAAGCATTATATAACAATGGATTTTTTATAGATATTGATGAGGAATATAAAAAAAGTGATAAAAGCATAAATGGCTTACGTAAGATTGTACGAGAACATCTAAAAAAAGCAATTAGTGAAGATAATTCAATTTTTCCATTGATTGTTGCTTTGTCTGTCGATATAATAAGTGATGAAAGTGAAGATAATCTTGATTATAAAATATCAAAATATATGAAATAGATATCTGATTATATACAACAAACATTTTACTTGATCATTATAAAATAATACTACTATAGAAGTCCTAAAAAATAAAAGTTCTAACCACAAACCTACTCCAAAAACTACTATGTGGAAAAATTAAAAACCCTCAAAATAATTTCCAACTATTTTCCACAATATCAAAAATAAAGAATAAAAATGAGACATAAAAAAAGGAAGAATTTCAAATTCTCCCTTTTTTACACAACATAAAATATTTAGTTTATAAACCGCTTTTTCGTTTTATAATACCCACCAAATCTATTCTTTTCGATAATTTGTTTACGCTCTTCTGCTGTTTTGGGTTCTTTTTCATTTTCTTTTATAGTATTTACTATTTTTTTAGTTGGCTTTTTAATCATGAAATTTTAATTTTTACCGATACAGTTTAGATCATTAAATGCAACTTCAAGTCTAGCAATTAGTCCATTTTGTCCAGCTCGTAGCCAAACTCTTGGATCGTAGTATTTTTTATTTGGTTTATCAGCACCTTCTGGATTTCCAATTTGTCCTTGGAGATAGTCATGTTTTTCTGCTTCAAAAGAACGAACACCATCCCAAAATGCCCATTGTGTATCTGTATCGATATTCATTTTGATCACACCATAAGTGATAGCCTCTCGTATCTCTTCTAAGCTACTTCCACTTCCACCGTGAAATACAAAGTTGACAGGTTGAGCAGATAAGTTGTGTTTCTCTTCAATAAACTTTTGTGAGTTATCTAAGATTTTTGGCGTAAGTACTACATTACCAGGTTTATAAACACCATGCACATTTCCGAAACTTGCTGCTATTGTAAAGTTAGGACTTATAGCATTGAGTCTTTCGTATGCGTAGTTTACTTCTTCTGGTTGTGTATATAAAAGCGCATTATCAACTTCACTATTATCAACACCATCTTCTTCACCACCAGTGATCCCAAGCTCAATCTCGATCATCATATCAAGTGCATTCATCTTTTCAAAATAGCTTACACAAGTATCAAGATTTTCTTCGATTGGCTCTTCACTAAGATCCAACATATGAGAAGTAAACAATGGTCTTCCTGTAGTTTTAAAATGCTCCGAACTCGCTTCGATCAAACTATCGATCCAAGGTAAAAGCTTTCTTGCAGCATGATCTGTATGTAGCACTACTGGCACTCCATACGCTTCAGCCATCATATGGATATGACGAGCACCACTAATTGCACCTAAAGCAGAAGCATTTGGCGCTTTACACCCTTTTCCTGCAAAAAAAGTTGAACCACCATTTGAAAACTGTAATATTACAGGAGAGTTAACTTTTGCAGCAGCTTCTAAGACACCATTTATTGATTCTGTATTTACTACATTTACTGCTGGTATTGCAAACTTATTTTCTTTTGCATAATCAAATAATTTTTTTGCTTCACTACCTGTCAAAACCCCTGCTTTAACTACATCTAAAACTGCCATATTTCTACCTTTTTTCTTATTTATATTCTATTTTTGATTTTTTTTGTAAATCAGCAGCTATTTTTTGTACTTTTTTCACGAAAAGTGTTTGTAATAATTCTTGTTTTAATTGTGGTTGTATTTGCTCAAGTGGTAATGATGCAGATGCTTTTTTGTCATCTAAATAAATAATATGAAAACCAAATTGTGTTTTAACAGCTTTTTTTGTAATTTCACCAACTTTTAGTTTTTCAGCTGCAGCACTAAATTCTGGTACCATTTTATCTTTTGTAAACCAGTCAAGCTCTCCACCATTTGGTCCTGAAGGTCCTGTTGATTTCTCTTTTGCAAGCTTTGTAAATGCTTCTTTTGTATTTTTTACAGATGATAAAGTTTTGATGATATCGTTTGCTTCTTTTTCAGTTTTTACTAATATATGACTTGCTTTTAATGTTGCAGGTGTCACAAATTTTGCTTTATTTTTTTCATAATGTGCTTTTACTTCAGCGTCACTTACTGTAACTGTTTGACTTAAATCTCTTATCCAAATTTGGTATGCAAGATTTTGTTTTACTTTTTCTAACTCTTTTTTAAATTCAGCAGATTTTACAATGTCACTTTTAAAAGCTTCTTGTGCCAAAACTTTTTGCTCAATTATATTTGAAAGAACTTGTTTTTTTTGATCTTCTTGAAGTGTGTCAAATTGAACTCTTGGATCTCGTAATGCAACTGCAATATCTGAAGCTGTTATATTTTCACCATTTACTACAGCATATACTTTATCTGTCTGAGCAAACAAAGAACTAGAAATTGCTAAAGAAGCTACTATACTTATGAGTGTTTTTTTATTTATTATTTTCATATTAACATACCTTATTTTTTTGTAGATTATAACTAAAAGTTTATAAAAAAACATAAATTTTCAAATTCACCTTAAAAAGACTTTAATTAATAAAATTTTTATGTTATAATTCCGGTCTTTGAAACTAAAACTTAACTTAACTTTAAGTTTTTAGATAATTAATAAAGGGATAAATTAAATGAGAATTTTAATAGTAGAAGACGAAAGTACATTAAATAGAACACTTCAAGAGGGTTTACAAGATATTGGTTATCAAGTTGACATTGCAGAAAACTTTAAAGATGCAGAATATTTTATTGAGATTAGAAACTATGATTTAGTTTTAACAGACTGGATGTTACCAGACGGTGATGGTTTAGAGCTTACAAAACTTATCAAAAACAGAAGTGGCAGAACTTCAGTTGTTATCGTAAGTGCAAGAGATGATAAAGAGAGTGAAATAAAAGCATTAAAAACAGGTGCTGATGATTACATCAAAAAACCATTTGATTTTGATATTTTACTTGCTCGTATTAAATGTAGACTAAGATTTGGCGGAACTAATGTTATCACAATTGAAAACTTAGCAATCAATCCAGATGAAGAAAAAATCACTTATGATGGTAATGAGATTGAACTTAAAGGGAAACCTTTTGAAGTATTAACTCACTTAGCTCGTCATAGAGATCAAATTGTTTCAAAAGAACAATTACTAGATGCGATTTGGGAAGAACCTGAATTAGTAACACCAAATGTAATTGAAGTTGCTATTAATCAAATAAGACAAAAAATGGATAAACCATTAAATATTGCGACTATTGAAACAATCAGAAGAAGAGGATACAGATTTTGTTATCCACCAAAAGTTGAAAAAACGGTATAATAATGTACACGAAAAGCATTTATAAGGAGTTTTCTCAAAAACTTATATTTGCAACTTCATTTTTTGTTGTTGTATTATCTTTGATTTTTTACGGATTTACAAAAGCAACAATTTATGAAGATATTTCAGATGAGCTTCTCAAAGATGCGAAGCTTATCGTGACACTCTCAAAATCACAACAAGATGTACATAACTCAAACTTACGAGTTTTAGTAAATAATG
>JBASAI010000247.1:0-10493 GCA_049650525.1 Arcobacteraceae bacterium | reverse complement strand
GGCTACAACTTCCCCATCGTCCTTTTGCATATCGATACCCTATTTTATTTGGGAAAAATTGTGTTTTATAGGTCCACTCATCAAATAAGGGATCGATAATTTTTTGGGCATTATATTTATAAAAAAGTTTTAAGCCTTCGATAAAGTCTTCATATTTATCACAAGTATCATTATACTCAACGACAAATACCTCATCGATAAGTGAAAACTTTACATTTTTCATCGTTTCATTTATCACTAAATTCATCGAATAATTTTCACCTAAAAAAGGAACTTTCCCTCCACTTGCAAAATCAAAACTATTTTTAGATGGTACTTTTTGAATAGATTTTAAAATCCAATCTTTATATTCATATACTATCTCTTTAAGCATATGAGATTTGAACTTTAACGGCGTTTTGATGATGATCTCATTTTTATTTTCCATAGCAAGGCTGATTCTTTTGATTTTTTTATTTGTACGGTGAATCAACGAAAAAGTATGATTATCTAAAATAATTTGATGCGACATTTTTCAACTTCTTATATATCTCTTTTATCTCACTATTATACACTCGTGTTTCTCCGATCGTGGTGATAAAGTTTGTATCTCCACTCCATCTAGGAACTAAATGTAGGTGTATATGCTCCGCTATTCCAGCGCCTGCTGCTTTTCCTAGATTCATACCGATATTTACACCTTTGGCATTTAAAACCTCTTTGAGCATCTTCACACCTTTTTGTGTGGCAACAGAAATTTTCATAAAAGTTTGAGGGTCCAGATCTTCGAGATTTGCAGTATGATGATTTGGAATGATCATAAAATGCCCTGGACTATAAGGATATTTATTCATCACAATAAAAAAGTCATCTTCTCTATATAAAATGCCTAGATTTTCATCATCATCTAAAGTTTTTGCTGCATGACAAAAAACACATCCTTCTATTTTTTTTTCTTTGTTCTCTGAGATATATTGTGTTCTCCATGGTGCATATAAGTGTTCCATTTTTTGCCTTTATTAGTCTATCATCTATTTTATAATCTTTTGACTTAATCGTATATGACTATCATCAACTGTTTTGATACTGAGGTAATACACAGAATTTTCTTCTTCATCTTTTCTAAGCTCTATTTCAAATCTATTATCAACTAAAGATAAAGAGTTAGTATACGATTCAATATCATCATTTTCATGCTCTTTGATATATGTAATTATTGTATCTCTATGTTTTATGGCTTCAAAGTGCAGATATTTATGAGTATTAAGATTTGAACTCAATAAATTTGTTTCTACCATTCGAAGACTCAAAAAACTAAATACAACGACAAGTAAAATCGTACTCAATAAAACAAATGATTTTTTCAAATTTTCATTTTCCATATTTGACAAATAGTATCTTCATATATACAAATATCAATTGTTCTAACATCTCCACCTTCTGTCGTGTTGTATTTTGAGACATTATTTAATAAAAGATGATTGTCAAAAAAAAGAGCATTATCATTAAAAGTTACTTTTGTTAAATCATCTTGTTTACTTAAAAACAATCGTGTCGTTTCTAAAACTAAATTATTTTGAGTCACAAAAGTATCTGTAGTATTTTTCTTCACTACCGAAAAAATCATTTTAGATGATACAATCGCAATAATAGAAAATAATAGTAAACTAAAAATAACCTCTAATAAAACAATCGATTTACGCAAACCATCAACACTTTAGAGTATATCGTGTAAGCTATTTGCTTTATCCATCCATTTGGATAGTTTATCATACTCTTTATTTTTGAGCATCTCTTTCATACTTTTCATTTGTGTATCATATTTATCCAAAGCACTCAAAAGATTTTCTCTATTTTGTCTAAAAATATCTGTCCACATCAAAGATGATGATTGTGCAATACGACTCATATCCTTAAATCCACCAGCAGCAAGAGTTATGATATTTTCAGGATCTTCATGTGACATCACAGTATTTGCAAGTCCGTATGCTATTGCATGTGGTAAATGAGAGATATAACATGCATGGATATCGTGTGTAGCAGAATCCATCTCTACTATTCTCATGGCTATTGCATTAAAGATATCAAGCACTCTTTGTTTATGAAGATCAGCACATACATCTAAATCACATAAAACTATCGTCTTCCCTTCATAAAGCTCATCTATAGCTGCACTTGGACCAAACTTTTCTGTTCCTGTCATTGGGTGCGCAGCGATAAAGTTTTTTCTTATACTTGGGGGAATATTATCTACAATAAGTTTTTTGGTACTTCCAAAATCCATCACTGTAGTGTCTTTTGAAATATTCTCTAATGTAGGCATAAATTTGATGATCGCATCCACAGGAATACACAATACGATAACATCACAACTCAAAAGTTCATCTATATCTACTATTTTTTCTATAAGATTTAAGGCAAGTGCTTGTTTTTGGTGCTCTTTGTTATGATCATATCCTACTACACTTGAACTCAAATTATATTTTTTAACAACTTTGGCAAATGATCCACCCATAAGCCCCAGTCCAACAATACCAAATTTTAGTTGTTTATTATTCATCTATTTTTCCACACTTATCTATTGTATTCTTTAAGAACTCTTTGTGTTTCTCTTTTCATACTTTTTGCTTTTAAGTCTTCTCGCTTATCGTAGTCTTTTTTCCCTTTAGCAATACCGATGTTTACTTTGAACATATTTTTATCATTAAAGTACATTTTTGTAGCTACTATTGTATACCCATCTTTGGTTACTTTTTCAAAAAGTTTATTGATCTGTTTCCGATGCATCAAAAGTTTTCTATCTCTGCCCTCTTCAGGACGATACGATACATGTGTTGTATCCAAATGAGAAATATTCATATTTAAAATAAACACTTCATTTTTGATGATTCGCACAAATGATTCTTTAAAATTCATTCGCCCTGCTCGTATCGCTTTTACTTCACTTCCATGTAAAACAATACCAACTTCAAATATATCTTCGATGATATAATCATGAAAAGCTTTTTTATTTAAAAATTCTCTTACACTTGTTTTATTTTTATCTTTCTTTGCCACTATCATTTCCTTATATATTCGCAATTATATCAAGATATATTTAAACCTTCAAGCTTTTTGATTTTAAATGTTTTTCTATGTATATCACAATACCCATACTTAATAATAGCATCCGTATGAACTTTTGTTCCATACCCTTTGTGCTTTTCAAAAGAGTATTCTGGATACATTTTAGCTATTTCACACATATATCTATCTCGACTTACTTTTGCCAATATAGAAGCAGCACTCACCTCTTTTATTTGAGCATCTGCTTTGATCAAAAACTCTAAGTTATCTATACCAAAAGCTGTATTTCCATCCATAAGATATTGTTTTGCATCTATATTTTGCATTATCTCTTTGATAGAGTTTTGTAAACAGATACTTAAACCTAATTCATCTATCTCTTTTGCACTTGTAAATACTATATGATATATACTATTTTCTTTAATACTATCAAAAAGCTTTTCTCTTTTTTTCTCAGTGAGTTTTTTTGAGTCATCTAACTCTTTGATATCGTTTGTAAGGATTACTCCAGCCACCGTCATAGGACCTGCAAATGGTCCTCTTCCTGCTTCATCAATACCGCATAAATTTGTATGATAATTCTCTCTAATAGTCATATTTATATTACTTTGTTATAAACATATAAAAAGGTTTATTTGATAGTTCCATATCCATCCAAACACCATTGTTAAAACCTATATGTTCTTGAATACTAAGCAAAGAAGTATATGTTTTTGGTAATTCAAAAAGTACTTTGATATTTTTAGAATCCAATTCTGTTTTTACAGTTCCTGTAATAATATTACAAAACTCCCCTACTCCATCTGTTAATGTATCAGTATCATCTGTAGAAATTTTTTCTCCAAGTAATGTCTCTAACGCAATAGAAGCAATATCTCTTGGAAATACTAAAGTAAAGAACCCTTCAATATCACCAGAAAATGTCATAATAGCACAAATACCATCATCTTCAATTGTTGTATCAAACTCCTGTATTTTATGTGTAATTTTATGCGCTTCTAATCCTGTAAAAGTCATCAGTGTCTCTGCTGCTTTATTCATAAAAATAGGCAAATTTACAATAAGATTTTTTGATAGAGAAAGTGTTTTTTGTTCTTTTACAACTCTTTTATTTACCTGTGTACGAGAAACTATAATATCAAATGATTCATCATTTATTGCTGCTAAAAATGTTTCCATATCAGGGGCTCGTTCTATTGCATATCCATAAGCACAAAGATTAAAATAAAGTTTCTTACTACTGTATTCATCTTCATCATATACAAGAACTTTTATATCTTCTTGAAATGCTCTTGCAATTAAAAATAATGCAGCTACATCTTTATTTTTATATAATGAAATTCCAGTATTCAAAGTAGCTTTTTTCAAGATAGTAAATAACTCTTCTGAATATTCAAGAAAATATATTCTTACTGCAAGTTTGATACTTACTTTTTCAATTTCTCGAATAAGTAGCTTAATTATAGTAAGATTTTTTTTACATTCTAAAGCTTTAAAAGAGACCAAAATCGTAGCTTTTCTTTCGTCCTGAACATTATGGAAAATAGCTACTTTTAAATCTCGGATGCTTTTTTCATTGAGTTCACCCTTAAAATCGACAACCATTTGATCTATACGCTTATTCATTTCCTACTTTCATGTTTTAGTTTATATTAAAATTTTATGTATTGTACTATCACTTTACCAATAGAAGCATAAATGATAATAAAATAGATTATAACGAAACCGCCCAATTACTAAAAGGGACAATTTGAGCCTCTATTTCCCCAATAAAAATGGTCTGTTCACTACTTACAGTTACAATTGTTATAGTCTCTATATTATATAATTCTATCACAGGTAGTATTTTCGAAATAATAGTAGAAGAAATTAGATTGTTGAAAAAAGGAATAGCTAATACTATCTCATTTTCTTCTTGTATATAAAAGTCGACATTATCAAAATAATAAATATTTTTATATCGTTTTTGAAGCTCTAAATAGGTCATATTCTTAAATAAATTATTAAAATTTTTTTTATAAGAGACGATATCTAAAAGTGCATAATTATATACAAATATTTTCTTCACTGCTTTTGGCTGTTCAAACTTTTGACAAAAATGGATCACTTTATTGTTTTGGAAATTTTCACATGTTTTATAAAAAGTATCTTTAGATATTTTTATCTCTTTTTTCAAACTATTAAAAAGCTGAAAAATAGATTTCTTTTCTCCTGCATTTTTGATCAATAAAAATAAAATTTGCAGCTGTGTTACATCATCACAATACAATTTTGATATTTCATAATTTCTTTGTGCTTTTTTAGGTTCTGTATACTCTATGATCTCTGGAAAATTTCCAAATTTTAGAAAACTATTAAAACTATTTGAAGAGCTTTGATGTTTTTTATCAAAAAGCAAATATTCCTCAAAATCTAAACATTCAACATAAATATTTGTAAACCCCTCTAGTTTTGTATCTATTTTAGTCGTAATGATAATACTTTCAATATCAACTGGAATCTCAAGATTAAATGCAAAATTTTCCAAAACCAATACTTCAATTGGATGATTTGATAAAAAATCATCTAAATCTTGAGTTATCTCATTGATATTGTTTCTATAATCATCAAAATCAATATAAAGATACCGTTCCCGTTCATATGAAGAGAGATAATCATAGATCAAATAACTTTTTCCACTTTTAGGAGGACCTTGGATTATCGTTCTTTTGGTATCTATCGTTATTTTTCTTTCATAAAAATTTATTTTAGGAAAACTGATATCATAAATTTGCTCTAGTATATTCATATGATATTATAATATAGTTCTGCTTTATTGTATAATTAACGATAGATATTAAGGTAATCTTAACCAAATTACTCTACTATTATGAAAAAATAATTAGGCGTATAGTACATGATAAAAATAGATACAAAATCCCCCGAATTTCTAGCAGAATTAGAAAATACACAAGCATTTGCAGATGCTGTATGTGCAAATAGAAACTTAGTTTTCAACCCAATCAAAGAAGTAAACACGAGTACTCTTTTAGGACTCACTCGAAATCAAAAAATTTATGATACAAAATTTTGTCCCTGTTTTATGGTTGTTGGAGATACAAAAGAGGAACAATTATCTTCAGACAACCGAATCTGCCCTTGTACACCGGCTCTGGAAAAAGAGATACCCGAAACTGGAAAATGTCACTGTGGTATATTTTGTACACCTGAATATGCAAAAGAAAATGCGTTAGAAACAACAGTAAAAAAAGAAGAAGCAGTTCACTCTAGCGGATTAAATAAACAAGAGTGTGAAACTATACTCACACAAGAAGAACTAAGCCACGATGAACTTATCGCATTATTAGAAGCTAGAACGCTAGGAATGATAGATTTTAATCTTGTTGATGTACGAGAATGGATGGAGTGGAATCAAAATAGAATTGTAGGGACAGATTATCTTATTCCAACTACTTCATTTTATCAGGCACTCCAAAGAATAGAAGATCAAAAAGAAAAGCCAACTATTTTATACTGTTACACAGGAAGTAGAAGTGCCTATTGTCAAAGAGTTATGCTTGATATGGGATGGTCACAAGTAGCAAACCATACACGAGGAATCATTAGCTATCCTGGTGAAAAAACATCTGGAGATGAGGCATAAAAATAAACTCTAATATTAGAAATTTTCTTTAAAATTTCTAATATCTTCTTGTGTCAATGATAAATTTTTGACCTGATTATCTTGTAAGGTAGGATTCATAAGAGCATTTTTTACATCGATATGAGGAATACCTACTAAATGTCCAATTTCGTGAGCTATAATTGCTTTAAGCTTATTTGTACTTTCAAATCCGTATATTTCAATCTTACTCACGCTATTTTCAACACTTTTCTTTTCTACTTTTTTTCCATTTTCATACAAAGTATCCAAACTTACTTTTTGAATAACAAAGGTACTGCCCTTTACTTTTGAAGTATATCTATTCATTTTAATTGTTTTTGTAGCCAAATTATTATACTCTTTAACGAGTCGATTGACAGTACGAATATTGTTATTATATTTATCAATATTTCTTTGTAAAACTCTTCGCTCTTTGTGAAGACTTTTTACATCCCTATCTATTCTTTTTTGTTTTTCTTCTATATAAAGTTGTCTTGTTTTGTATGCTTCTTTTGTGTGTGTTCTTATTTTATTTGTATCTTTAATATACTTATTTAAATCATTAGTTATTCTATTTATATGAAAAGCAAATTTATTGAGATTTTTTTGATGTGTTTTTATCAGTTTTTCATCACCTAAAAAAGCTTCTCTCATAGTATTTATTTTTTCTTGTTTTTGTTCAAGTAAAAGAAGATTTTTTACTACTTGCTTTTCTAACTTATCTTCAGGAATATAGAGTATATCTATAGGTACTCCCAACGAAGAATAATTAAAAACATCAAAATTTAGCTGTGACTCGAACTTTTTTTCAATGTCCTCAATAATCTGTTGCAACTCTGCAGGTGTTATTTTATCTACATAATAATTGTCTATAGCACCAACACGAATATTTTGCACAGAAGCAAATAAACTACTTAACAATAATAGTAAAGAAAAAAATATTTTATAAATCATTCACTATTGTATCAAAAATATTTTTTTTTTTGCTTATTTGGAACTACTTCTTACTTACTAAAATACCACCGATTACAACAAGTGCAATCCCTGCAAAAACAATAAGATCAGGAAAAGCATCGCCCAAAACCAATCCAAAACCAATTGCAAAAGGGATACTCGAATAGCCAACAACTCCAATAATACTTGCTTTACTTAAGCTATATGCTTTCGTTAAAAACCACTGAGAAACAGTCGAGATCACCGCCATAAAAATAAGTAATGACCAAGTAAAAAAATCAGTATACAAATGAAAGGTCACATAAGGTGTAAAAAGATACAACAACACAGGAATAATAGAACCAATTCCCATAAATGAAAGCATGATAAGTTTGGTATCGTAAATATCTTTTATTTTTTTGATAGTAGCATATGCAGCTGCTGCAAAAAATCCACCTAAAACTCCCATAAGATGCTCTACAGATAAAGAGATACCAAAAGGTTTCATAATAAGTACAATCCCAATAAAACCAATGATAAGTGCAAAAATTGTGTTTTTAGTAATCGACTCTTTCATCAAATAAAATGCTAAAATAGTTACAAAAAATGGAGAAGTTTTATTTAAAACAATCGCTTCACCCAGTGGAATATGAGCAATAGTATAAAAGAACAATACCATCGCTATAGATCCAAATACACCTCGAAGTATCAATAAATGTAATTTTGATTTATTGACCACAACAGGAGCTTTTTTTAAACCATATAATATGATAAAAACTCCTATAATATTTCTATAAAAAACCATCTCTATAGGATCCATTGTTTCCGAAAGCACTTTGGCAACTGCGCCACTAAATGCAGCAAAAAAAGCACTCAAAAGCATAAAAACTGCCCCTTTATCGAGTAACTTTATTTTTGATATTGTATTATTTATGATTATTTAGCCTTTATTCTGTAAGAATTGTTATAGCCTCAATATTACTCAAGATACTATATTTTGTTAAGTGATTTGATATTTCACTTCCAGGTGTAAGCGTCGTAACAACCGCACGACCAACGATACTTCTTCCGTATTTACCACTTTTATCAATAGTTTTGACACCCCACATATTATGAAATATTAAAGGTTCATTATCTTTTTCTCCAATATATATCATAATATGACCAGGAAGATAGATCAAAGTTTTAAAAGCAATAGCATTTTTTAAAATAAATTCTTTTTTCTCTTGATTAGATAAATCACTTATATCCATAGATCGACCATCACCTTTTTGGAGTCGAGAGTTTCTTTGTAAAAAAATACCAAAAGGTGTATAAAAATCTTTTGTCATCAAAGAACAATCCCTATTTTCATGCAAGCCACCCCAACCATATCGTTCACCGATAAGTTCATCACTTAGTTTTTTAATATTTTCCAAATTAAACTTCAGTCCAATTTTTTGAATATTTGCATTTTGATCAATAACTCTTAAAAAAGCATTGTTTTTATAATCTTTTGAAGCGATGATAAAACCTTTTTTTGCTTTTGGAAATAGTGTTCCGAGTTTTACACGGCTTAATTGATAGCCATTTTTATAGATATTTATATCATCTTTTAAACTTACATAATATTTTGTATTTTCAAAAGTATTTATAAACTTTGTATCAACATATGCAATATCACTTATTTTTATCCAGCCAATAGTAACACTTGATTCTACATAAGCCCATAGTTTATCTTGTGATAAATGAGAGATAAACACTGGTGTATTGATTTTGATACTAGAGTTTTCATTATAATCAAAAGGAAAACCTTCCCCTGCTTCATTTGGATCATAAAATATTTTACTTACTGTTGGAAACACTTTTATATGAGAATTATTAACTGTAATAGCTTTTTTTCGTACCGTATCAAATTTTGAAAAATTTGAAGCTTTGATAATATCATCAAACCATTTTTGAGAAATCAATGTTAAGTTCTCAGAATAAACTTTTCTTTTCGAATAAATATTTCCCCAAGTTGCATTTTTATAACTTACTGTAAATTTACTTAGATGCCAAGGATAAAAATATTTATCTCCAAAGTCTTTTAAAAATTCTTTTTGTTTATCTAAAGAAATCGATTGTAACTCTTCAGTATAAAGAGATGGGTCTTGTTTAATATTTTGGACATCACTGATAATAGGACGCTCTATCTGTTGCGTTGCACAGCCAGTGTAAAGAATCATTGTAATGGTTATTATTATAAGTATTTTTAATTTATTCATTTATTTCGAATTGTATCAAAATATTATAATAAAACAGATAATTTGATATTTTCACTTTCAAAAATATCATAAAAAAATATATATAAAAAAGAAAAACTCTATATTTTATGTATAAAGAACATAATTAATATACTTTTAAGTATCTTAGGATTATACTTTCATTACAAAAAAACAAAAGGAGCCAAAATGGCAAAAGAATTAAAGAAAAAAGTAATCGCAAAAGTTGCAAAAAAAGCAGTTAAAAAAACAGATCTTAAAAAGAAAAAAGCGGCTAAATTAGTAAAAGTTGTTACTAAAGCAGTAGCTAAAACAGCACCAACAAAAGTAAAAGCGGCTAAAAAAGTAGCTAAAAAAACAGTTAAAAAAGCTGCATAATTTAATTTAAGGATAGAATATTTCTATCCTTAATTCTTCTCATTATATAAATCATCCTCTTCTTAATAAAACTTTACTTATATTTGATTTTAACTATCAATATTATATAACATAAAACTTCATTTAATCTTTATATCTATGATTCAAACAAAATAATGATACAATTTTACATGATAAATTATTTTAACTTTGATATTTTAATTACCCCATATATAATTGGTTTTATATACTTTCTAGGAGCTATAGTACTC
>JBASAI010000246.1:0-3263 GCA_049650525.1 Arcobacteraceae bacterium | reverse complement strand
TAATATCCAATAAAAGAACATATTGATCTTCATTTTTTAGTTTTGTAATCGTAGATTTTAAATCTTTTGATTCTACAAGCATATCACACTTCAACATCTAAAAATCCTTTATATTCTTTGATTCTGTCTTTTAAAATAGATTCATCTTGAGATTTTTTTTGTATTCTCATGATCGAGTCAAGAACCGCTTCAGGTCTTGGTGGACATCCAGCTATATACTCATCAACAGGAATAATTGCATCTATTCCTTGAACCGTTGTATAGTTATCATAAAATCCACCAGAACAAGCACAAGCACCCATCGAGATAACCCATTTGGGTTCACACATTTGCTCATAAATTTTCTTTAAAATTGGAGCTTGTTTATATGAAATCGTTCCAGCAACGATAAGCAGATCTGCTTGTCGTGGAGAAAATCGCACAACTTCTGCTCCAAATCTAGATAGATCGTATTTTGCTCCCGCAACACTCATAAACTCAATTCCACAACAGGCTGTTCCAAAAACCATCGGCCATAATGAATATGATCTTCCCCAGTTTACTGCGTGGTCTAATGTAGTCGTAACTACCGAATCCCCTAAACTTGATTCTGCGCCTAATCCCATGACAATGCCTTTTTCTTATAAATATATATTAATCCCATAAACAACAATCCCATAAACATAAACATCTCAAACAATCCAAGATATCCTAACTCTTTGATATTTACAGCCCAAGGAAACATAAAGATGATCTCCACATCAAACAACACGAAGAGAATCGCAACTAAGTAAAATTTTATAGAAAATCTACTGTTTGTATTTCCAACTGGGTTAGAGACACCACTTTCGTATACTGTATTTTTGATCAAAGGGTCTTTATTGTTTGGTCCAAGGAATCTTGTTAAAACAAAGACTCCAACCAAAATACAGCCAATTGAAACAAAAATGACAGAGGCAAGAACTAATTCTGTTGACATCTTATATCCTATGTATTAATTTAATTCTACAAGTATACAGAAATTTAGTAGTTAAATTCGATAATTTAACTCAATTTAAGGTTTATTACAGTTTGAAAGATAAAGAGGAGTACTTTTTTACACACTTAAAATAATAAAATCTTATTATTCTATTTTTACTAAAGTATTATATAAAATCTTCAGAAATAGTTTCACCCATTGTCCAAAATAAAGCGTGTAAAATTTGCTTATTTTTGATCTTACTATCAAGTTCATCATAGCCATGATTAAATTTTTCTATATATCTGAAAATTTCACTGACCACTGTTTCTCTCGAGGTATAAATATCATCATTTTTCAAGGCACTTTTTAAAATAGATTCGTCAAATATATCTGTTTTTTTTAAGATAGAAAGATCATGTCGCACAGCAGCAGCGACAAACTCAGTATCCCCTCGAAACTTTTCACACATATTATCAAAACACCCAAGTCTACTGACAAATCTTTTATCAGTCAACAGATCTGGATCGATATATCGTAAAATTTTTTGTTTCATATTATGATCATCAATAATATTCATCATATCCATGATAAAGTATTTATTTCTGCGTAAATTGGTAGCATATTGAAGGTTGTTGATATTTCTGGTTGTTGCCATAACGGCTATTTCATTATCTGTTTTAAATATCTCTGGCATAAATTTTAAAATGGGATTTTTGAAGTTGATCCCATCATCTTCTTTTTCACTCATAGAAGCAATGATAGCAAGCTCTCTACTAGCTTTGAGTCGATGACTAGCGTAGACATAGGTTCGATTATATTTAGCAGTAGCTGCCTTTGCAAACTCAATATCATCTAATATTTTTTTATCAACATTTTTCAAAATATCATCACCCATATTTTCATTTCTGAGCATATGATTCCACATATCTTTTTTTGCTTCATTTGTAGTAGAGATACTTTGTGAAGTAACACCCAAAAGTCTGATAATGATATTTTTATTGAAGTAATAATCTGGATGAATCGCTTGTAATAATAGTTTTTTGTTTTGCCAATAATTTACATTGTCAAAAATACCATCAATTATCTGTTTCAAGATATACTCCCTAATTATAAAATTTATTTCTTAGTTCTGTAAATTATATCTAAATTACCAAAAATATTTCTAAAGTAACTTTTCAAAGCAAAGTGAATGTGTGATATTTAGTGTACTATTTACATCATTCATAAATTACCTCTATTATTTAAATATATTATAACTTATAATAATATAGTATTGTAAATACTTTCGTACAAAGGACACTCTTGCAAAAAAAACTTATCATATTTGACTTAGATGGAACACTTATTGATTCTATACACGATATCGCATTATCTACAAATGAAGTATTAGAAAGGTTAGGTTTCAAGCCTCACCCTTTGGATGCTTACAAAAATTTCGTAGGTGATGGTGCTATGACACTTTTGAAAAATACTTTTGGTGATGATGTTGAAGATGAAACTCTAGAAAAAGCGCTTGTGTTATTTAAAGAGATTTATGGTGATAAGATTCATAAAAACACCAAACCGTATAATGGAATTTATGAGATGCTTGAGAGTATCTCAGAGCAAGATTGTTATCTAGCAGTACTTTCAAATAAACCACACGAATTTACAGTAGAGTTTATCGATCACTTTTTCAAAAAATTTCCATTTGTAGAAGTACATGGACAAAAAGAAGAAGTACCACGCAAACCAAACCCACAAGGGATTTTTAATATCGCTAACAATCTCAATATAAAATTAGAGGATATCATCTTCATTGGAGATACACCCATCGATATCAAAACAGCCAAAAATGCAGGCGTAACATCAGTCGCAGTTTCGTGGGGATATAGGGGAGTTAAAGAACTCAAAAAATACGATCCAGATATCATAGCAAAAGATACAGTGCATCTGACGAAAATATTATTAGAAAATAACTTCTAAAATAGAACTTTTTTTTCAAAAATTAAGTATAATTACAAAAAATTAATTTATAGGATAATTTACCATGGAAAAAAAAGGTTTATTAATTATCGGAGCTGGTGGAGTAAGTACTGTTGCTACTACAAAATGTGCGATGAATATCGATACTTTTGAGCATATTACACTTGCTAGTAGAACTGTTGCTAAGTGTGACAAGATGGCTCTTAGTATAAAAGAAAAAACTGGTGTGACTATAGATACTGCATCGATCGATGCTGATGATGTTCCTGCTTTAATAGAGCTTATCAAAAAAATAAACCCAAAAGTGGTTTTAAATGTAGCACTTCCATATCAAGACCTCACTATCATGGATGCATGT
>JBASAI010000245.1:0-5459 GCA_049650525.1 Arcobacteraceae bacterium | reverse complement strand
GTCTAAACCCATTTGCCAAAAAGATATCTCCATACGAGTGGCTGTTGTGAAGATATTTTCTATTTTTTCCATCTGTTTTTCGGATAAATCTTCACAAAGATCATCAAAAAACTGTGCTGCTTGTTGTGCTGCTTCTTGATACTCTTTTGAAGCATACATATCTATCCAAGATTGATAGGGATTGTTTTCTACGCTTAGATTGTTTTCAGTGATAAAATCAGCCACTTTTGCATACCCTAAAAAACAAGGAATGACACCTGCATATAGTTGTGCAAGATCTCCATTCATTCCACAATCCAGTACATATCGTGTATATGCAATACACGCTGGTGATTCTTTTTGCTCATAGATTGATTTCTCATCTATACCAAACTCTTTACAATAGGAGATGTGAAGTTGAATCTCATCTAAGATAGCATTTAAAGCTTGCTTTGAAAAGTTCATCTGTTCAAAATTTTCACTTTTGTACATAGCAAGTGAAAAAGCACGACAATAATGAAACAGATAAATATAATCTTGCAGTAAATAGTGTTGAAAGTTTTCAAGTTTGAGTGTCCCTTTTGCTAACTTTTGTATAAATTCATGTTGAATATAATCATCCCAATATGGTTGAGAACTATTGATCAGTTTTTGTGTGATAGTCATTTTTTTCCTTTTTAAATATTTTAATGTAAATTTGAAGCCCAAGGGATAAGTTTTTTTGTCAAATAATCAGTCAAGAAATAGATACTTAATGTGAGTATAACAAGTATAAAAAGTGATGCAAACATCAAATCGATTTGCATTCTTGCATTTGCATGTAACATAAGATATCCAAGTCCTTTTGAAGATCCAACCCATTCCCCGATAACTGCTCCAATAGGTGCTATACAAACAGCGATTTTAAGTCCAGAAGCAAAAGAGGGTAAGCTCGCTCGAAACCGTACTTTCAATAATGTTTGTAAAGGGGTGAGTTTATAGGTGTGGGCTAGTTGAAGCCATTGTTTTGGTGTATTTTTAAGTCCATCATAACAAGCAGTGGTTATAGGAAAATATATAATGATCACTGTCATCACTATTTTTGAAGCCATTCCATACCCAAACCATAAGACCAATAAAGGTGCTATTGCAAATACAGGAATCGCTTGAGAGATCACAAGAATAGGAAGTAGATAGTTTTCAAGCTTTTTAAAATAAAGTAAGGCAAAAGCAGAACTAAGCCCAAAGATACACCCAATAATGATTCCAAGAACTATCTCCAAAAGAGTTACTTGTGTATGTTCCCAAAGCAGATTATATTGTGTAAATAGTTGCATTAAAACATCTTGAGGTTTGGGAAGTATATAGTGAGGCAGATCAAAAAACACAACAATACACTGCCATAAAATAAACAAAAATAAAATAGGAAGTGAAGCCTTTAAAATATTTTTCATATCTCATCTCCTTGGAGTTTTGAAAGGAGCGTTTCTTGGAGATCCCATAGCTTTTCATTTGATAGTTTATGTGGTAATGCACCTTCTAAAAAAGCAACCTCTTCGATAGTTACTGGTTGATTTTTCAAGATATAGATATGATTTGCGAGTTTTATCGCTTCTTGTGGATCGTGAGTTACTAAAACAATTGTTTTATCTTTTAAAAGTTCACAAGTCAAATCTTGTAGTTGTATTTTAGTAATTGCATCTAATGCTGAAAAAGGCTCATCCATCAAAATAAGGTTTGCATCTTGCATAAGTGTCCTTGCAAGTGCGACTCTTTGTTTTTGTCCTCCTGAAAGCTCATATGTCTTTTTATTTACGTGTTCAGACATATTTACTTGGCTCAAAAGTTCTTTTGCTTTTTGTAAAGTTTTATTTGTTTTAGTACCTTTTAGATGATGATACAGTTGAACATTATCTAAAATACTAAGCCAAGGATATAGGGAGTTTTCTTGACTGAGCCAAGCGATACTTGTATCTTTTTTTAATGCTATTTTTCCATCTGTGATATTTTCAGCTTCAAGATCAGCAATACAGCGAAGAAGTGTCGATTTACCTACGCCAGAAGTTCCTAGAAGGGCACTACTTGTATTTTCGAGTATATTAAAGTTGAGATTATGAAAAAGTGTTTTCCCTTTAAAATCAAGAGTTAAGTTTTGTACTTGCGCTATCAGATTATGATTCATGAGTGCAATGTTATAATAAAAGAACTAAAAACTGAGTGTTTAAAGTTCTTTTATTGAATTTTTGTTTTTGACTAGAATGAGAATTTTAAATTAACATATCCATATCGTCCTGGATCATTAAGAAGAACTCTATCTCCACCTGTTTCTACATAAGTTACATCTTGATATGTATTTGTTGATGCATATGTTGTATCAAAAAGATTATCAACACCTACTGTAAAACCAAAGTTTTTATGTAATTGCTGAGTATATTTTAAATTTACTAACGCATATCCAGCTAACTCTTGCTCTTTTGCTGAGCTATCGTATTTATCCCATCCATCTACAGCTACTACTTCTGTTGTAAATTTTGCATTTGTAAATTCATAGTTTACAGCAAGATTCGCTTTTAATGGAGTAACTTCAGCTAAATCTTTATCTGTATGACTACCATCTTTTTTACCTCTTTGGTATGCTACTCCATAATCCATAGAAAATGAGTCATTTATAAGATAAAAACCACTTACATCAATACCATAAATTTTAGCATCAATATTTTGAAATTTTCCACTAACATTATAAATATAGTCTTCTAAAACAGAGTAGAATAATTTTGTTTTAATATTAAAATCACCTATAGTTTTATCAAATCCAAGATCTGCTTCATAGTTTTTTGTATCTTCCAAATCATTATTCGCACCCATATACAATTCTCTTGCATCTGGAACTCTTGCAGATTTCCCTATACCGGCGAAATATTTTGTATCTTCATCTGCTGTATAAGTAGCAAAAATATTTGCATTAAATGCTTCATAGTTTCTATCAGTTTTAGATGAATTCTCAGACTCTATATCTGTATAATCATATCTTGCACCTGTTTCGATTTGTAGTTTACCAAATGATTTTTCAACTGTCGTAAAAATTGCTTTGTTTGTTGTATCTGTAGAATCTAAAGAATTACTTTGCATTGAAAGAGCTCCTGTATTCACATTACGCATGAACTTTTTCCCTTTCCAGTTTCTTATACTTGTATCAAGTCCTACAGTCACTAAACTCTCAGCAATCTCCATACTATTTTTGATTTTTGCTCCCCAAATTGAAGATTTCATATGGTTTGTCATATACATCATCTTCCCATTTTCTCTAAGTTTTGTACTCATAGGATGATCAACTTCTGAGTAGTAATAATCAATATTTAACTCTTTAGAAACATCTCCTAAATTTCTAGCTGTATATCCAAGAGTATAGATATCTGAATCATCATAGTCTGCATCCATAGGAGTATTTGGATATAAAACATTGTCACTTCTATTTGCTGTATATGAGAATTTTAGTTCTGAATCATCATTTATATTCACGATTACTTTTCCAAGAAGTGTTTTTTTCTCAAAGGCCTCATCATCATTATTTGTATATTGATTTGCATTTAGAACATCTTTTTTTATTTGTTGCTCTTTAAAATTATCACCATCACCATCTTCATACTGATCACCATTTTCAATTGATGTAGAAAGAAGTAGTTTTACCTTATCAGTTCCACCACTTACTGTAGCACTTGCTTTCTTGTATCCAAAACTTCCTGCATTTAGATTAACTTCTCCTGTAAATTCTTTAGCAGGTTCTTTTGTTTTAACTTGCACTAAACCACTAAGTGTTCCGAAGTTTTCAACATCATAAGGACCTTCGATCACTTTTATTTCTTTGATATTGTTTGTTAAAACATGTGAAGTTGGTGGATCCATTCTGTTTGGACACGCACCATATATTTTGGCATTATCGATCAAAATATTAATATTATCTTTTTTTTGACCTCTTAAAATGATATCATTTGCGATACCACTTCTTCTTACAAGTGAGATACTTGGAGATTTTTTTGCTAAAGCTTCTGCTAAGTCAGCACTTTTGATATCTTCTGCACTAATGTTTTTAAATACTGTACTATTTACTTTTTCTACGACATTAATTTGTCCTAGATCTTGTGCTGATGCATTGATGGCAACTACGCATGCTAGCGATAGATATATTTTTTTATTCATAAATTTTACCCTTTATTTAATTTTCAGAGTAAAGAATATCTTTAAAGTGTTAATTAAGTGTTAATTCAAGAATAAGTTAAGGTAAAATAGAGATTCAATGAAATTTTGGGAGCAAATCAATAGTAATTTTACTATTGATTTGTGAGAAGTTCTAATATTTTTTCTTTATTTGTACAAAAGTGTCCATCTCTTGAGATAAGAATAAGATCGTTTGCTCTTCCTTTTACTGATTGTATTTTTGCACTATTGATTTCGACTCCAAACTCATCAAAAGTTTTGGCTATATAAGAGAAAAGTCCTTTTTGATCTTTTGTATTGATCTTCATCAACGCCAAACTTTCAGTATGATTACAATCGATTGAAATCTCCTCTTTTGTCATAGTTGGTTTATTAAGCTTGACAGTTTTTGTCATATCAAATGAGTCTTTGATAATCTCTTCCACAAAAGATATATCTTCATCATCAAGTTTTTCGTTAAATACTATTTCGAAAAACTTTTTATCATCAAAGAGTTTATAAATTCCCATCGATACGATATTTAAAAACTGCATTTTTCCTAAAAGATAACCAAGATTTAGAGGAACGGCTCGTGTAATTTTGATCGAAAGTGTTTCTTTGTTTGAGATACTATAGTCCCAATCAACAGCATCTTTTGCCCGTTTTGCAATTCTGATGATATCTTGTGCTTTATATTTTAGATACATTTGATTTGATTCGATATGCAGTATCTTTTTCTGTAATAGTCGTGAACACTCTAAAAAGAGTTTATTTTTTTTGATGGTGTTCTCTTTTGCGACTCTTCGTGTACTCATTTTGAGTAATTCTTTGTTGTCAAAAGCAGGGATAGATTGTAAGTAAAGTTCTTTAAGAAGTGATGCTGTTGAGCTTTTGTAAAACTTTTGATCAACAGAGCAAATATCTGCATAAGTGAGGATATATAAAAGCTGCAACGCTTCGTGTGTTTGTACAAGTCCTGTAAAAGCCAAAATAGTGTCTTGAGAATAAATATCTTCAGTGGTTGCTACTTTACTCATCATATTGTGATATCGTATCAATATAGAGGCTAAATAGATATTTTCATCGCTTAATTTTAATGATTTTGCAAATTTTTTAAATAAATTTTGTCCTACGATATGATGATCTTGTCCTCGACCTTTTCCACAATCATGAAAAAAAGCAGCCAATCGTAATACAAATCTTTGATTTACAGTAAGTTTTGAGTACATCACTTTTAAAAATGGATCTTGTATATTTTGAAGATGATAAAGTGTTTTGATACTATGTACATCTACTGGATGCTTATG
>JBASAI010000244.1:0-7300 GCA_049650525.1 Arcobacteraceae bacterium | reverse complement strand
AATGTGTATAAATACGAGAAGTATTTATATCTGCATGACCAAGTGATTCTTGCACCAAGATTAGATCATGACTATTTTGATACAAAAGTGTCGCAAATGTATGTCTCAACATATGTGCACCATTTTTTTCTTTTCGTAAACCAACACTCAATAAAATTTGTTCAACAAGTCTACTTATATATGACTGTGTAAGTTTTTTACCTTTTTGATTACAAAACAATAGATTTTCATCACAGTGTTGCGTATCTAACCAAATAGTCAAATCAGATTTAATGATCTTTTCTTTGATCATCACTACCCGTGGTTTGTTTCCTTTTCCTCGTACTTGTATAATATAGGCATCACCATCTTTCATAAAATCTTTTTTATTGATCGAGATAGCTTCTCCAACACGAATACCTGTATAAAGAATCGTTTTTATGATCAGTCGATTTCTAGCTCCTAGCGTAGTATCTCTATATGGATACTCATCAATAGCAACAATAAATTTATTGACTTCATCTTTATTTAAAAAAGAGGGTAGTTTATCTCCACCTTTTCCTCCTAGTCCTCCCCAGTTTTTCAGTTCAATTCCATATCTATAGGCATTAGAATTTTCTTCTTCATTTTGCTTATCTATATATCCAAAAAATCCAAGTAGGGCGATACGGTAGTTTTTCTTTGTAGCATCAGATAAATTTGCTGTTTCACTCGCTAAGAAATCACTTAAAATCTCTTCGTCTATCTCTTTCATAGATCCTGCTCCAAATCGCATCATAAAACGATAGAGTTTTTCCAAAGGAAGATAATAAACATGAATACTCGTGATTCCAATATTACGAACCTCTTTTATAATTTTTTTCAAATCTACAATATCATCAAATCCAAGTACAAGTTCTTGAATAATTTGGGCTAGTCTATCTTTATGCGTAACTTGGCGATTTGATAAGCTTGTGATTTTGTTTCTTACAAATCGACTTAGCCAAAAAAGATAGGTCAGTTTAAAGTTCTTTTCGCAATCGAGTGGATATCTCATATTTTTGCCTTATATATAAAGTATGAGAGTAGTATAGCATACTTTATATAATAGTTTGGAAATTATAGTTTCCAATACTAAATGTACTATTTAAAAGTTGAGATATAAGAATATCTCAACTTTTGGCTACCCAAGTATCTCTCGGCTACCTTTTGCATTTGGTGCTGATAATACACCAGACATCTCAAGCTGTTCAATAATTGTAGCTGATCTGTTATAACCAATTTTTAATCTTCTTTGCAAATAACTAATAGAGCTTTTTTTATCTTGAATAACGACAAGTTTTGCTTGTTCATAAAGCTCATCTAAATCTCCCATTTCTCCAGGACTATTAGAGCTGGAAAATCCATCTTCCGATTTTTCTTTTAAAATAGTGATATCATAGTTTGCTTCTCGTTGAGATTTTAGAAACTCAGCAACTTCTTCTATCTCTTTTTCATCACTCCATGGAGCATGAATACGAACCAAACCACTCATACCAGGAGGTGTAAATAACATATCCCCTCTTCCTAATAATGACTCAGCACCCATAGAATCTAAGATAATTTTACTATCAACTTTTTGACCAACTTTATAGCTTATTCTACTTGGTAAGTTAGCTTTAATGAGTCCAGTAACGACATCTACTGATGGTCTTTGCGTTGCCACAATTAAATGAATTCCACAAGCTCTTGCTTTTTGAGCAATTCTTGCTATAGAAACTTCAACTTCTTTCCCACTTGTCATCATCAGATCAGCTAACTCGTCAATAATAATAACAATATATGGGAATGGTTCATAACTACTAGTTTTTGCTTTGTGATTATAGTTTTCTATATTTTTAGTTCGAGAATCTGCCATCAAAACATATCTTCTTTCCATCTCCATAACCATATTTGCTAGAGCATTTATTGCTTCCATAGGTTTGGTAATAACGGGAGTTAACAGATGTGGAATATCATTGTATATAGAAAATTCAATCATCTTTGGATCAATCATAATAAGTTTTAATTTATCAGGAGAGTTTTTATATAACAGTGAAAGAATAATAGCGTTTAATCCAACAGATTTACCACTTCCTGTTGTTCCTGCTATTAAAAGATGTGGAAGTTTTTTCAAGTCAGTAATAAATGGATTTCCAACGATATCTTTTCCTAAAATCATTGTTAAGGGTGATGATGCGTTTTGAAAAAGATCACTTTCAAGAACTTCTCTCATATAAATAGTTTGAGTTTGGTCATTTGGCACTTCTATACCTACGACATCCTTACCAGGAATTGGAGCTTGAATTCTGATAGTTTGTGCTTTTAGAGCCATTGCTAAATCATCTTGAAGATTTAAGATTTTTGAAACTTTTACATTTGGAGCAGGTTTAAACTCAAAAGTTGTTACTATAGGTCCTGTATATGTTCGTACAACATCACCATCAATTTTAAACATTTTCAATTTTTCTAAAAGGTCTTTTATTTTTTGATCAATAACTGCTTCATTTACTTTGTGTTTTGATTCTTTTGGTGCCTCTTGAAAAATCTTTGTTGATGGAAGTTGAAAGTCTTTTGGTTTTTCTATATTCCCTACTTCGATTTCTGAAAGAAGCTTTTTATTTTCTTCTAATTCTTCCACTATTACTGAACGCTTTTTTTCTTCAATTATTTCTGGCTTGTTTTCTACCAGTTTTTTTTCTTTCTGTACTTGTTCTGATTTTTTTGGTACTGTAGGTTCTTCTACAATATCTGACTCAAAAATTTCTTGTTGGATAAAATCCTCTTCTTTTGTAGATCTTGAAAAATCTGTATAAATAGGTTCGTTTATAAAGCTTTCTTGTTCAATACAAATTTCCGCAGTATCCCCTACTTCTTTTATAGTCACTTTTTGGTCTTTAGCATCATTACTTCTATTGAGTTTAGGTGGTAAACTTTTTATCTTATTTTTTGGATAAGTAAATGAAAAAGTATCTATGACTTTTTCTTTAAACTTGTTTGTATTGATATCATCTGTATCTATGAGAAGTACAAAAGAGAGAAAAAGACCAATAATAACAAATATCCATAGTCCAACAAGCCCGACAAATGGAGAAAGTGAATCTACTAATGTATTCCCAATTTTTCCAGATAATACACCATCGATAACTAACGATTGAAATAAAACCAAAGATATAAACAGTAAAATAACAGAAGAAACCTTGACAGGAATCTCTTCTACGATAGAAAAGTTAAATTTATAGAGTACATACAGTAAAAATAATAAATATCCATATGCAATATATCCTAAATATTCTTTTGAATATTGTGATACAACAGAACCTATTGTACCTACAACATTTACATCCGAGATAAAAATAGAAATAGATAAAAAAATTAAAATAAATGCGGAAATAATTGAGGCTATTTTGAAAAATATGATTTATCCTTTTAAAAGTTTAGCAATTCGCCCTTGTAGTTTTAACCAAGTACGATGTTCCATCAATGGAAATCCAGCCCACTGTTTTTTGGGTTCTGTAATAGATTTCGAGACAACACCTCTTCCTGATATAGTAGTATATGAAGCTATTTCTAAGTGACCGGTTGTAGCACTTTGTCCTGCCATTACAACATATTCACCTAGTGTTGTTGATCCTGAAAGTCCTGTTTGAGTTACTAAAATACTTCCTTTCCCTATGATACAATTATGAGCAACATGTACTAAGTTATCAATTCTAACCATATCTTTAATGATAGTACTTGAAAAAACTGCTCTATCAATTGTGCAATTTGCACCAATTTCCACATTATTTCCAATAACTACATTTCCATTTTGATAAATCTTGATATGTATACCTAGTTTATTTGTAGCAAAACCAAATCCATCACTACCAATAACTGTTCCAGAATGAATCATACAGTTATTTCCAACTATACAATCTCTATAAATGGTTACATTTGGATATATGATAGTATTATCTCCAATAACTACATTATCACCGATATATGCTCCATGCATAATGGTACAATTATCACCAATAGAAGTATTAAATCCAATATGTGCATGTTCCATAATAGTACAATTAAATCCTATTATTGGCTCATCTCCACCCTCTTCTATAATCTTTGGAGCAAAATATTTACTAGCTTTTGCTAAATAAATATAAGGCTCTTGAACCACAAGTGCGATACAATTTTCAGGAACATCATTTTCAAACTCTTTGGTTACAAAGATAGCTCCAGCTTGCGATTTTTTCAATTCTGAAAGATATTTTTTGTTTTCAAGAAAAGATATCTCATTTGCTTTTGCGTCTTGTAAAGTATTTAAACCAATTATATTAAAATCAAGTTCACTATCTTTTTTAAGATCTACATCTATTTGTAGATCTTCTAAAATAAATTTTAAGTTCATATAATGAGTTATCTTTCCATCGCTACAACACCACTTCGTACTATCTCCAGTGGTGTGTATTTTTGCATTACATTTATAAAGTTTAAGATTCTTGCGGGATCATCCGTAGCAGAGATAACTATTGCATCATCAGTTACATTTTGAATCGCACCATTATATGCACGCGCTAAAACATCAATGTCACTTAAACTTTGATCTAAAGGTATTTTGATAAGTACTGTATCTTTTTCGATCACATTACTATGTTCAGTTACTTTTAAAACAGGTACAAGCTTATTGAGTTGTTTTACAATTTGATCAATCGTTCGAGCGATTCCAGTTGTAATAATAGTGATTCTTGAATATTCAGAATCAGGTACAGGAGCAACTGTTAAACTATCGATGTTATATCCTCTAGCTGAAAAAAGATCAACTATTCGACTAAGAACTGAGTCTTTATTTACAACAATGATTGATAAAACTTCTCGTCTTTCTACAGTATCATAGAAATGGTTAAAATTATTCATTAGTTATCTCCTTTTTTTTCTAGTAAAAGCATCTCATCTAAAGCATGTCCATTTGGTACCATTGGAAGAACTTCTTCTCTTCGTTCAATCAGCACTTCAATAAGAGCTACTTTATTTGAAGCAACAGCATCTTTTAATGCAGCATCAAATTCCTCTTTTGTATGAACTTGATAACCTACTCCACCCATTGATCTTGCAAGCATAGTAAAATCTGCTTGGATATCGAGGTTTGTTTCTGCAAGTCTATCTTCATAAAATCGTGTTTGCCACTGTCTTACCATACCTAAATAATTGTTATTTAAAATGATATTAATATGTGGTAAATTATATTGAGTACAAGTGATAATTTCTTGAATATTCATCATTATAGACCCATCACCTGTAAAGTTTACAGAGATTTTATCTGGATTAGCTCGTTTAACACCCATTGCGTAAGGAAGACCCACACCCATAGTTCCTAAACCACCACTTGTCATCCATTGTCTCGGATAATTAAATGGATAAAATTGTGCAGCCCACATTTGATGTTGACCAACATCTGTCGAAATAAGAGCATCATCTCCTAATAATTCACCAGTTCTTTGGATAACCCATTGAGGTTTTAATCTATCACTATCTTCTATATATGATAAAGGATGTTGTTTTCTATATTTTAACAGCGTTTTATGCCATGAAGAATAATCATTGAAGTCAAAATCTTTTGTATGTTCTAAAATCTGCTTCATTACAATACCTAGATCACCAACAATAGGGTAATTTGGTTTAATAATTTTAGCAATACTCGCAGTATCAATATCTACATGCACAACTTTTGCTTTTTTTGCAAAAACATCTAAACGACCAGTAACCCTATCATCAAATCTAGCTCCTAGACAAATGATCATATCTGTTTCACTCATCGCCATATTTGCTGCATATTCACCATGCATACCAAGCATACCAAATAAAAGCTCATCATCATGTCTCATGATACCTCTAGCCATCAATGTTTCAACAACAGGTATTTTTGTTTGGTGTGCAAAAGCTCTAATATCTTCATAACAGTTAGATAATACTGCTCCACCACCAACATAAAGTACAGGTCGTTTCGCTTCACTAATTTTTTGTAATGCAAATTTAATTTGTCTTACATTTCCTTTTGTAGTTGGCTTATAAGTTGGAAGATCAAACTCTTGTTCGTAGTCAAAGTTTGCCAAATCAGCACTAACATCTTTTGGTAAATCAATATGTACAGGACCTGGTCTTCCACTTCTTGCAATATGAAAAGCAATTTTCATTACTCTCGTAAGATCTTTGACATCATTTACTAAAAAGTTATGTTTTGTACATGATCTACTAATACCAACGGCATCAATCTCTTGAAATGCATCAGTACCTATCAAAGCTGTTGGAACTTGACCACTAATTACAACCATAGGAATACTATCTGTATATGCAGTAGCTAGTCCTGTAACTGCATTTGTAAACCCAGGACCACTAGTCACAATAGCGACCCCTACTTTACCACTTGATCTAGCATACGCATCAGCTGCATGAACTGCAGCTTGTTCGTGTTTTGTTAAAATATGTTGGAAATGATCTTGTTTATAAATTTCATCATACACATTCATTATAGCGCCACCAGGATAACCAAATACTACATCAGTATTTTCTCTCTTTAGTGCCTCTATAACTATCTGTGAACCTGTTAGTTGTTCGTTTTTTGTTTCTATTTCGTTTTTCATAAATTTACACTCTTTTATTAAAATATTTTGATTTTATCGAAATATAGATTAAAAATTAATGAGTGATTCGTTTTGCTTAGGGGTGTCTTATTTTAATTTTAGAATTTAATAAATACCCAACAATAATAACGAGGCCTAAAACAAAGTTTTCATTTGGAATAAACTCATATATCCATGCTAAATACACACACCATAATAATATAGCACCCAATGGCGTAGGAACACCTGTAAAGTACTTACTTACTTCTCCTGCATCAGTATTTATGTTAAACTGAATTAATCTTCGTAAACCTGATATAACATAATAAATAAAAGTAAACGCTACAAATGTAGTATTTAGAAAATCAAGTTCTTTCCCATCTATTATTCCAAAATAAATAAACATTACAGGAACAATAACAAAAGATAAAAAATCTCCAAAAGAATCCAGCTGTACTCCAAACTCTGTCGAAAGACTATATTTTCGTGCAATTTTCCCATCTAAAATATCAAAGGCTCCTGCAAGCCATGCAAATAAAGCTGCTCCAAAAAACTCTTGATGTGTGATAAAGTATATTGCCATAATCCCAGCTGCAATATTAAAAAATGTAACAATATTTGCTAAATTAAAATGATTGTTTTTGTCAAATAAAAATGTCATAATGTGTATTGGTTCCTTCCATTTTCCTTGGAGTGATAAAGTTTTTTATCCGCCAATTTATATA
>JBASAI010000243.1:0-5400 GCA_049650525.1 Arcobacteraceae bacterium | reverse complement strand
GTGTTCATATGAGATCAATTATTTGAGTTTACTCCCAAGCAAGGTCAACATGTTCATCAACTCTTTTTAATATTTACATATATAGAATTAAACTATTTTCTAGTAAAAGTTTTCATTTATCAATTAGTAAATTTGTCATATAAAATTCTTTTTATAAGTGTTATGCCTTAATTTATCAAGCTTTATCAAAAAGTTTGTTAGAATACATAAAAAACTTAAGGTAGATTAATTTGAGTAATTTAGAACAAAATGAAGTAGATATATATTTGCAATCACTTTTAGACGAGATGTCACTGCGAGCAAAATCATTAATCATAACATTTTTTGGTGATATAGTTTTTCCATATGGAGGAACTATTTGGTTGGGTTCATTAGTAAAGTTTATGGAAGAGTTTGGGATTAGTGAGAAACTGACTCGTACATCAATTTTTAGACTTACTAAAGAAGGGTGGTTAAGTTCAAAAAAGATTGGAAGAGAGAGTTATTATTCATTAAGTGACTTAGCTATTGATAGATTCTTAAAAGCACACTATACTGTTTATGCATATGATGAACAAGAAAATGACAGTGATTGGATTGTTTTGTTAACTAATGGAGTAGTAGCAGCAAAAGAAATTGAATTATCAAAAACTCTTAAAAAAGAAGGATTTGCTAATCCTTCTAAATATTTATATATTCATCCTCATTATAGAATGGAATATATACAAGATATTCTAATCAAATTTACATTACAAAATGAAGTTCTATTGATAAAAGGTCCATTACAAATGCCAATGACGAAAGAAGTTGTTAAAGATATGACACATACATATTGGGATTTACAGGACATAGAAGAAAGATATCAAGAATTTATTACAAAATTTAGAAAAGTATTTTCTTTAAAAACACCAATAGCTCAATTTACTCAAAAACAATGTTTTATCTTAAGAATATTGTTAATTCATAAATATAGAAGAGCTTTATTATTTGATCCTAAATTAGGAAATGATTTAGTTTCGACTGATTGGTTAGGTAAAGCTTCCTCTTCATTAGTAGAATCAATTTATGAACATATTCATAATCAAGCAAATGAGTATGTAAAAGATAATTTATTAACAATAGGAGGGAATACTCCAAAGTTAGAAAAGTTTTATTTCAATAGATTTGGTGGGATTAAGTAAGGATATTCTTATTTTATATTTCTACTAATGGAAAGAACAAGTCCTACTGCAACAGCAACACTCAGTAATGAGCTTCCACCATAACTTAAAAATGGTACAGCAATACCTTTTATGGGGATCATTCCTGAAATACCATACGAATTGATCAGAAAAGCAATACTTATCATAAGTCCTATTCCTATAGTAAAAAGATGATATTTAGTATCTATAATTCTTCTTGATGTTCTAAAGATTCTAAAGAGGATGGCAAAAAGGATTATCGTTATCGCAAAAAATCCTAAAAAACCAATTTCTTCAGTTATTCCAGCTAAGACGAAGTCTGTATGTACTTCACTTAAAAATCCTAATTTTAATGAACCATTACCTAAACCAACACCTGTGATACCACCATTATTTATTGCGTTTAATGAATGACCCACTTGATATGGTTCTGGAAATTCTTTTATACGCAGTGCCGTTGAGATTGATTCTGGCATAATGGATAAAACACTATCTTGTACCATACTCCACCAACTTTTTATTCGAGTGATTCTATGAGGGAAAACAAGTATCAATGCGAATAAACCTGCAATGGCAATAGCAAATAATGATGCGAAAATCTTCCAACTTCTATTTGCAAAAATAAGCATAATAAATAATACTGTAGCTAAAAGTACTACTTGCCCTAAATCTTTTTGTAATACAGCGATCATAAATACAATAAAACCAAATAAAATAGCATATGGAAATAATAATTTTACTTCATCTTTGAAAGGAAGTTTACTTATATTTGTAAGTTTTCGTTGAAAGGACCATGCAAGATAGTAAATGAACCCTATTTTAAAGAACTCTACGGGTGATAACGATATACCCGGTAATCGAATCCATCTTTTTGCTCCACCTGATTCTGTTACTAAAGATGATGGTAAGAACTGCATTATAGCTATTAAAAAAAGAAAAAAAGCAAATAAAAACCACCCAACTTTTGGAATAAGAATATCTGGTTTAATTTGTGCTAAAGTCCACATGATTAAAATAGCTAGTACTCCAGTAAATAGCTGTCTGTAAAAAAAGTGAAAAGGTTCATATTCCCAATAAATAACAGTATAAATTGAGAGTGAATAAGAGAAAAGTATGCTAATAATTATAAGTATAGAGCTTAAGTAAAAGAGCATATAATCTGGTTGATTATCATCAGTAAGGGATTTAATCGTTTTTTGGATAAAATTCATTTTTGGATTATAGCAAACTTTTTAGAAATACGGATAAATTATGCCTTTAAATAAACAACAATTATTAATAATGAAAAAAATTTTACTTTTAATTAGTTTCATTTCTCTTGCATTTTTACTACTTGTCTTTTCTGTTTCTCGAACAGCAAAAGATGATAGAAACTTACCTTCCCTTGAAACATCAAAAAAAGACTTAGCAGTGCGTGGAGATATTTATAGTGCCGATAATTTTAAAATAGGTACCTCACAAAAAATATACTCTGCTTCGATCGATACACGATTTTTAGATGAAAATAAAAAAGATCTTTTTGTTACATTATTCTCACTTTATACGGATATTCCTAAAGATGTAATTTTAGATAAACTCTCTAAGAATGGATATACTATTATTTCTCGTACAATAAATCAAAGAGTTGCAAAAGAGCTTCATTCTCTTGCTTATAAGCTCAGAAGATTAGGTGTATTTCAATCTAGAAATATTAACGGGAGAAGACTTTTAAATGGTTTAAGTATTTATGAAACAGGGGAAGAACGACTTTATCCATATGAAGATACGATGACACCTGTTATTGGATTTGTACGGAAAAAGAATTCAGAGGAAGGCACACAAGAGGTTATTGGAGTAAATGGTTTAGAAAAAGAATTTAATACAAATCTTAATAATACAGAGAATGGAATATTAAAAGGGCAACGAGATGTTTTATCCTACATTTTATTTAATAAAGAATCTCAGATTATTGAAAGAAAAGATGGAGAAGATATTCATCTAACTATTCCTTTAAAACTTCAACGAAATATAGAGTTGATGCTTGATCGATATAAAACAAAGTTTGAAGCTGAAGAGATTATGGTATCAGTTATGGAAAGTGATACAGGTAAAGTTATATCTCTTGCCTCATCAAATAGATATAATCCCCAAAAAATTAGGCAAAAAGACATTAAAAATTTGAGTGTGAATCCTATTGAGTATAGTTTTGAGCCTGGGTCTATAATAAAACCAATTTCAATATCTTTGGCGATGGATAAAAATAAAATAAAAGAAAACGAACTTTTTTATGCTCATAATAAAGGGAAAACAAATAAAAAAGGGGAGTATCCAAAAGGAAAGTATAAAATCAATCGCTATACTATACGAGATGATCATCGATTTACAAAAAACTATATAACCTTAGAAGATATACTTATTTTCTCTAGTAATATAGGAACACTGATCATAGCAAATAGATTAAGTGCAGAAGAATTTTATAACGGGTATAAAAAATTTGGACTATCAGAAAAAACTGGTATTGATCTGCCTTTTGAGTCAAAAGGGGTTATTCATAAATTGTATCAGTATAAAGCGGGTGAGGATAAAGGTGAAGATAATATTTTCAAAGCAACCGATTCGTATGGACATGGAATTACAGCAACATTTATGCAGGTATTAAAAGCATATTCTGCATTTAATAATGATGGGAAAGTTGTAACTCCTTATTTAGTACAAAATGATTCATCAAATATTACCGATCAAGTTATATCAAAAAAAATTGCCAATAAAATGAAACACTATCTTATTAAAACGGTTGAAAAAGGAACAGGGAAAAAGGCTTTAATAGAAGGTTTAGAAATAGGTGGCAAAACAGGAACTGCAAATATTGTTGAAAATGGGGAATACCAAAGAAAATATATGAGTAGTTTTTTTGGTTTTGTTAATGATGGAAATAAAAAGTACACAATTGGTGTGACCGTTAATGATCCTGTCAGTAGAGGAAAAAATTGGTATTATTATTATGCATCAAGTTCGGCTGTTCCTGTTTTCAGAGAAATCACAAAAATATTATTAAAACTCAATTATTTAGAAATCAAAGAATAACACACTTTTAAAAAAATAACACTTTTCAAATATTAACACTTTTCAAATATTAACAAAAATTATGATAACAATTCTCAGTATTAAGGCTAATTTAAGAACTCTTCGTTATTATTTCAATATCAATAATGAATATCAATATAAAAAAGGTTCTTTAATCATGAGTGTATTAATAATAGGAGGTGATAATGTTTCTCAAATCAGTAATGTATTGAAAACATTAGGTGCAAAGAAAATCAAACATTGGGATGCAAGAAAAAAAGCAAGCGCATGTAAAAAAGTAATACCAATGGACACCAATTGTGTAGTGATGTTAACTTCTTTTTTAAATCATAATGCGATGAAACATTTTAAAGTAGAAGCAAAAAAAAGAAACTTACCAATTGTATGTTCAAAACAAAGTGTTAATTGTGTGTATGATGAATATCGAAAAATTATGAATATTACGAATTGTGATGATTGTTATGCATCATCAAGTTGTAGTCAAAAAATAAACAAATAAAAAAGGAAAAAAATGATAAAACAAACAAAAATAATGATGACAGGACTTAGCTTCGCTGCTATTATAGCACTATCTGGATGTACAAATACTGCGACACCTAAAAACTCAGAAGCAAATATGATCACAGCATATGCTAATATTGCATATGCAAACTACAATGATGCACTTACTGATGCGAAAAAACTTCAATTAGCAATCGATGCATTTGTTGCTAATCCTACAGAAGATACAATGCAAAATGCAAAAGATGCATGGTTAGAATCTAGAGAATCATACGGAGAAACAGAGATTTTTAGACTTTCTAATGGTCCAATTGATGCTGAAGATGGTTGGGTTTCAAAAAAATATGGTGCTTTAGAAGGGCAACTAAATGCTTGGCCATTAGATGAAAATATGATTGATTATACAATCAATGCTAAAGGGGCTAAAACTTCAGGAAATATTATCGATACAAAAGGTTCTTTTAATCCAGGTGGAGAAGAAAGTTCTACTGTAGATGTTTCTACTATTACTGTTGATGCTATTACTGATCTTAATGAAAATGGTGGAGAGGCAAATGTTGCATCAGGATATCATGCAATTGAATTTATATTATGGGGACAAGATCAAGACTATAGTAACTTCTTAAAAGATGGAATTACGAATGGTGCTTTAACAGCTGGTCAAAGACCATTAACT
>JBASAI010000242.1:0-7243 GCA_049650525.1 Arcobacteraceae bacterium | reverse complement strand
ACCACTTCCGATTTGTGAAGCAACTCGTATTCTCTGAGCTTCCCCACCTGAGATAGTTCTGGCATCCCGTCCCAAAGTGATGTACCCTAATCCTACATCAAAAAGAAAAAATATTCTATCTCGCACCTCTTTTAAAATAGGTGCCGCTATCATTTTTTCTTGCTCATTAAAGTATGCAAAGTTTTTCTCATCTTGGAAAAAAGCATGTGATTGTTCTATAGGAAGATCTAAAATATTTGCTATTCCAGAATTGGCAACCTTGACAGCTAATGATGGAGCTTTTAGTCTATGTCCGCCACATACATCACATATTTTTTCTGTCATATAGGCATCCATCTCTTTTTCATCTTTGACCATATCATACGCAATTTTAACGACACCTTCCCATTTTCGTGTGAGTTTATGTCTCTTCCATGTAAATGTTGCCTCTTCTATTCCACCATTTAAAACTTTTCCTCTTTCATGAGGCTCTAACTCCCCAAAAGGTTTCGTTATATCTATCTCTGCTGCTTCACAATAGGCTTGTAGCATCTTGAAATAATATCCTTTATTGAAACCATAGATTACTTTTACTGCACCATCTTCAATGCTGATGTCGTTGTTTATCACTTTTTTCATATCTAGAGTAAATCGTATCCCCAATCCATCACAACTAGGACACGCACCTTTGGGCGAATTAAATGAAAAACTAAGTGGTTCTAAAGGCTCAAAAGAGATCTTACAATCAAAACATGCCATATGTTCACTATAGTGAATATGCTGTTCTGTTCCTACTTCTTCATGATTTAAGATATCGATTTCAAGTTCTCCAAAAGCTTCTTTTAAGCCTTTTTCAACATCTTGTGCGATTCTCTCTTTATTTTCATCTTTTACAACAACTCTATCAATAACTACTTTGATAGTATGCATTTGAGATTTTCCTAGTTCGATCTCATCATCAAGTCGTATCATCACACCATCAACCATAGCACGAACATATCCTTTGGCTCGTAAACTTTCAAAAAGGTCAGCAAATGTCCCTTTTTTTCTATTTATAAGTGGTGCCAAGATCACGATCTTTGAATTTTCTGGTAATTTTAAAACTTGATCAATAACATCACTACTTGACATTTGAGAAATAGGTTTACCACATTTATGACAATGTTGTTTTCCTACTCTTGCATACAATAATCGTAAATAATCATATATTTCAGTAATAGTTCCCACAGTAGATCGTGGATTTTTAGAGGTTGTTTTTTGATCAATCGCAATAGCAGGTGTTAATCCCTCGATTCTTTCAACATCAGGTTTCCCAATTTTTCCTAAAAATTGTCGTGCATAGGCACTCAAAGATTCGATATATCGTCTTTGACCTTCTGCATAGAGTGTATCAAAAGCGAGTGTAGATTTTCCGCTTCCACTAAGTCCTGTAAATACGATAAGTTTATTTTTTGGTATTTCTAAATCTATATTTTTGAGATTATTTTGATTTGCTTTAAAGATCTTTATAGTATCGGTCATTGTAATAGTGCCTTTTTTTAATTAAGCAACTATTATACTATAAAGTTATTTTGTCTTTGATGAGTTTGTATCTTTACTTATGGTTGTTTGGGTATATTTAATGTACTCTTTTGGTTGAATTGATAATATCAATCCATATATCACAAATAAAATACCGATAACTATCCCTATTTGCGTTAAAACTTTCTTTTCAAACTTTACATTTGCAAGAAATAGTACCAATACTATTCCTATCACTAAAAAAATTATTCCTAATTGCATATATTTACCAACTACTAGTGGCTTAACAGTGAGATATTTCTACCTTGTACTGCATTTGCTTGTGTTTGCATCATAAGTCCTATTTGAGTTAAAAGATTTGTCTTACTAAAACTACTTACTTCTTTACTATAATCTATATCCATTATAGTAGATTGTGCTGTTGCAATCTCTTTTTCAGTACTAATCGAGTTTCTAGCACTTGATTCCATAGCATTTGCAGCACTTCCAAAATCACTTTGAAATGAAGCCAATTCATTCATTCCTTGATCGAGTATATCAAGCATACTTGTAACAGAGTCAGGATTGGTTGTAAAATCAGACATCAATGATTTTAAAGTATCTGAGATAGATAAAGTATCTGATTTTTCCATTGATATTGTAGCTTCTTTATCAACGATTGATATGTCATCGTTTGTTGAACCATCTGTTTTTAAAAGGGTTGTTCCATTATAAGTAGTAGTATTTGCAATAGTATCAAACTGTTCAATATATGTATTAATTTGTTGTGCAATGATATCTTTGTCATCTTCATTCATCGTACCATTCATTGCTTTGAGTGTTTCTGTATGTATATTTTGAAGGATATCTTGCTGAGAAGAAAGACCACCTTGTGCAATATTACTCATCGCGATTCCACTATTCATATTTTCTACAGCTTGAGAAAGTGAACTTTTTTCTACACCAAGAGAAGTTCCGATTGCTAAGCCAGAAGGATCATCACTGGCTTTATTTATAGCTAAAGCACTCCCTATTTTTTCAAGTGAGTTTTGTTGTAAACCACTAATGTCATAAGCGTTTACATAAGACGAATCAATATTCATAACAACTCCTTTTTATTTATGTAATTATTATAGGTATATTATGTTTAAATCTAAATTAAAGCTTTTAGTTATTAAACATCGCATCTACCCTTTTGTTATGCTCTTTGAGTTGTTCTGGACTTGTTTCGATATTAAATGGTTGCAAAGGTAAGGTTAGTATTCTTTTAATTATATTTGTTACCCCTCTCGAACTTTCTTTTACAGTATGTGTTTCTAAAATAGGATCATCTAAAGAACCAGTAATATCAACACTTGTATAAAATTCACCATCATCACCTAAAAAGATATAACCAACAACAGGTATATAGTTAATAGCTTGAGTAAAATCTTTGAGAAAAGATATATTGACTTTTGCATCTATTTCATTCGTAGCAAAGTCCATATGAGCATTGATGTTAAAATCAGACATTTTTCCATTTGTTTTAAGATCAAATAAGTCTAACTGTTTTTGTTGAACACTATAGTGAAAACTTCCATCACCATATTTCATATAGTATCCATTGGTATCAAACCCTGTTTCTGCCATTCTATAAAGGGTTGGCAGGGCTAGAAGTGGATTTATTATTGCAGGGGTTGTATTTACAAAAGTGGTCAAACTATTGATAACAGTTACATTTTTTAGTGTCGTATCATGGAAGTTAACATCTCCCATTAAAAAGTTAATATCATCTGTATATGCATTAATATTTAAATACCCACCTTGTAAAAATTCTTTATTTAAAAACCTATTTAAGTATGTATCAGTAAGATTATATCCATGTGCTTCAACTATTCCATCTTCTATTTTTAGTTCAAATATTGTTTTATCTTTCAACATACTTGCTTGAATATTATATTTCTCAGTCTTAAGTTGTAGTCGATCAAATAACAATGAATAATCATCATATTTTATAGTGCTATTTGTATATTCTAAATCAATTGTTGGAAGAATTGGTATTGTAAGCTTCTTTATTTGACTATTATCTGATTTAAAATAGCTGCTATCTATATCAAAGTTGAAATTATCTATAGAAATAGCTGTCTTTTCAAAATTATTTGATTCTATTTTTATAATCCCTTCTGCTGAGTTTTTATAATCTAAAAAAGTAAACGCATCCATAAGTTTTTTAGGTTTTTTGATATGAATACTATGTAAACCTGTTTCTTTTTCTTTAAAATAACTCAACCCAAAATCTTGAATACTAAACAGTATTTCATCTTTAAATAAAAGTGTATACGGAATACTTTTATTTGTAACTTCAACTAAATTATCATATTTTATAGTATTAAGAGTCATAGTTCCTGTTGATGATTTTGCCTTAAAATCAATCTCATTTATCACTTGCAGATCATATAAATGTTTTTCTTTTTGATAATTTATAAACATTTTTGATTGAGAATGTTGTGTTTTAAAATCTGTGCTATTTTGAAAATTCAAAAAAGAAATATTATCATCTAATCTCAGCTCTGATGCTACTTGCATTTTTAAGTTTTCAAATCCAACTGCTGTATCTGTTAAATTGACTTTGATTTCACCATACTGTGCATGAAGATTTTTTGCTGTTATAGCTATGAGTATATCTTTTGCAAATAATACATCATATTTTATCTTAGAATTGAAAAATTTTATATCATTAAAAATATAATTTTTAAGATATACTTCTCCTTTTAAGGTATTTGATTTATTCTCATAATGTAAATCAATATCAGTAGCTTCAACAATCTGATCATATGATTCGATAGTTGCATCTTTTGATTTGATATATGCTTCTATAAAAAAATCACCTTGTGAAAAAGGGATAAATATATTTGTTTTGATCTCATTTTTTCCACTCAACTGTTTAACTTCTACCTCTAAATCATACCTTTTTAAAATTTGATCCAAAGTATCATTGTACAAAGATGTTGTTTGCAATGCAAGATTAAGTGCATTGTTATCAATCGAATAATTTACTGTACTATGTGTCATATCGATATCATGATACAATGGGTTTTCAAATGTTACATCAAATTGATTATTTTCAAAAATAACAAAAGCTTTTTCTGCCGACACTTTTTGTAGTTTTTTATCAAACTGTAGCAAAAGGTTTTCTACTACAATTGAAGATTTCTCTTTAAAATCAAAATCAACTTTTTTTATATCTAAAAGTATATCTCCTTTTACTTCTAAATCAGTACCCTTTAATGAAAAATTTTCGACACCAAAAACAATATTACGACTTTTATATCCAACAGTAAAGTGTGTACTCATTGTGGCAACAATTGTTGCATTTCCATCCGAAATTGTGATTTGAGGTGCTTTGATAGTGAGTTTTTTATCAAGTTTTAGATACAATTTTTCTATATTTATATTTTTATATGAGATTTTTTCTATCTCTATTCCATTAAATAAAAAGGCTAAAACGATTAAACTCATTCCACAAAATAAAATTAAAATGTATTCTGTTGCTTTTAACATAATCGAATTGTTCCTTGTATTTGTTATTATATTGGCTTTTTATTTTACTCAAGAAGTAAATACACCAAGAGTAATTTTCATACCTCAAGGCAGTTCAAATTCGATTATATCGAATTTAGATAAAAACAATTATGAAGTAAATACATTAGATAAAATTATGCTAAGATTTGTTGGTAAACCACAAAGTGGATGGATAGATCTCAAAACTACAAAAATGGCAAAAATAGAGTTTTTGTATAAAATCACTACTTCAAAAGCGGCCTTGAAAAAAGTGACACTTATCCCTGGAGAAACATACTATTTTTTTCTACAAAACCTTGCAGAAACTTTAAATATCTCTACGATTAAACTCTTTGAAACATATTCTAAACTTGCATATAAAAAAGATGGAAATATTATTGCTGATACTTATTATCTTCCTTTTGGAATGAATGAAGAACAGCTTATCAAACATCTCTTCTCTATTACAGAAAAAAAATATCGAAAATTGAGTGAAACTATTTTTGGAGAATATAATAAAAAAAATTGGTACAATTATGTAACAATAGCCTCTATTATACAAAAAGAATCAGCATCAAAAGAAGAGATGCCATTAGTATCAAGTGTTATTTATAATCGGTTAAAAAAAAATATGCGACTACAAATGGATGGAACACTTAACTACAGTAAATATTCACATATAAAAGTAACTCCAGCGATGATCCGAAATGATGAATCTTCTTACAATACCTATAAAAATCGAGGTTTACCAGATGATCCTGTAGCTGCAATAGAATTTGAGTCAATAAAAGCAGCAATTTTTCCAGTAAAATCAAACTATCTGTATTTTATGAAATCAAGTGATGGGACAAAACACGATTTTGCTACATCATATAAAAAACATAAAAAAAATATAACAAATATTAAAAAGCAAAAAAGAAAACCTGTGATAAAGAAAAAAACAGTAAAAAAAGTACAGCCTCCTAAAACGGTCAAGAAACAAAGAAGAAAGATCTCTCAAGATGAAAAATTACGAAATTTATGGAAATAATTGTGTGTATAAATGATACAAATAAAAGAAAAATATCCACCGAAATATAATATAATATAATACTATAATCAAAGTTTTGCTACCATCGACTTCAAGAATATAAATTAACTTAAGGAATGAATATGTCAAAAATCATATGGACAAAAACTGATGAAGCACCAGCTTTAGCAACTTACTCGCTTTTACCAATCGTAAATGCTTTCACAAAATCTGCTGGTGTAGATGTTGTAACGAGTGATATTTCACTAGCAAGTAGAGTTTTATCTAAGTTTCCTGAGAGATTAACAGATGCACAAAAAGTAGATGACGAATTAGCGAGATTAGGTAAAGTAGTTTTACAAAAAGATGGAAACATTATCAAATTACCAAATATCTCAGCTTCTGTTTCTCAACTTATCGCTTGTGTTGCTGAATTACAAGCAAAAGGGTATGATATCCCGAACTATCCAGAAGATCAACAAAATGATGAAGAAAAAGCGTTACAAACACTTTTTTCAACTTGTTTAGGTTCTGCTGTTAACCCAGTATTAAGAGAAGGAAACTCAGACAGAAGAGCTGCAGCTGCAGTAAAAAACTTCGCTAAAAAGAATCCTCATAAATTACAACCATTTTCAGATAACTCTAAATCATATGTTGCTCATATGACAGAAGGTGATTTTTATGGAAATGAACAATCTATCATCACAACAAGTAATGGTAATGTAAGAATTGAATTAAATGGAAAACTTTTAAAAGAGTTAACTGATGTTGAAGATAAAGAGATTTTAGATGCTACATTTATGAGTGCAAAAGCATTAAGAAGTTTCTTAGCACAAACATTAATTGAAGCAAAAGAGAAAGATGTACTTTGGTCTATTCACTTAAAAGCTACTATGATGAAAGTATCTGATCCTATTATGTTTGGTCATGCTGTTGAAGTATTTTTCAAAGATGTATTTGCAAAATATGATGCAGATTTCGCAGCACTTGGATACAACTCAAACTTAGGTTTAGGTGATCTTTACAAAAAATTAGACACACTTCCTGCTGATAAAAAAGCGGCAATTGAAGCTGATATTATGGCTACTTATGATGTACAACCAAGAATCGCTATGGTTGATTCAGGAAAAGGAATCACTAACCTACACGCTTCAAATGACATCATTATTGATGCTTCATTACCAGTTGTAATTAGAGATGGTGGTGCTATGTGGA
>JBASAI010000241.1:0-1899 GCA_049650525.1 Arcobacteraceae bacterium | reverse complement strand
GTTTGATTGTGCTTAAAAGTGCTCACGGTGTTAAAGACACAGCTGATAAACTAGTGCAGATGTTAGAAAAAAAAGGTATGACTGTTTTTATTAGAATAGATCATACAGCAGGTGCTAAAAAAGTTGATCAAGTTTTACGACCAACAGAAGTAGTGATATTTGGTAATCCAAAAGCAGGTACTCCAGTGATGCAATGTTCTCAAAATGCAGCTATTGATTTTCCTCAAAAAGCGCTCATTAGTGAAGATATAAATGGAGAAGTGACATTATCGTACAATGATCCTTTTTATCTTAAAAAAAGACACAATATTCAAGGATGTGATAAAGTTCTTACAAAAATAAGTGGTATTTTAGGGAACTTTGCAAAAGGTGCTACTTCAAAATAAAAGTAGCTTTCCCATATCACAACAACACAGTAGTTGAGACTTATTTTATCGGCAACGAGATCGTAAACTCAGCTCCTGTGTAGCTTTTACCATCATACTCAAAGTCCAAAGTTTTAGCTTCTATAGTCCCAGTCATTCCATCTACTATAAGATTATAAGTCATATGCAAACCAAGTCCAGTTCCTAGTGATTTGTGTTTTGTTGTAAAGTAAGGATCAAATATTTTGTGTAATAATGCTACAGGTATCCCTTTCCCATTATCTCGTAATTTGATAACAACTTTATCTTCTTCAATATATGCAATAATGAAAAAATATCTTATTTGAGGTGTTTGTACATTTTCTATAAGTGCATCTTTGGAATTGTTAAAAATATTGATAAAGCACTGAGTAAGTTCATTTTCATATCCATTTATCTTTATATCTTGTTTTATATCTTGAACAATTACAATTTCGTGATTTTTGACAGAACCTTCCACCAAATTAAGAAAACTCATTATATTTTCTTTGAGACTAAAGGCACTTTTTATACGGTCACCTTTGATGAAGTTTTTAAAATCATCGATTGTTTTTGATAAGTACTGTGCATTGTTATTTATAGTAGTACAAGTTTTGATGAGTTTTTCATCATCTAAAACACCATACTCTTTTTCCATAATGATACCTGTAGAAGCTGTAGATATGATAGATAGTGGTTGTCTCCATTGATGTGCTATATTTCCTATCATCTCCCCCATCGATGCCATTTTTTCTGATTTGAAAAGTTTTTGTTGAATGAGATTATTTTTAGCAACTTCTTCTTGTATTTTTAGTTCCAAATTATCATTGAGTTTTTGTAAATCTTGTGTTTTTTCCTCTACTGCTCTTTGTAAAATGGTATTTGATCTATTTAAACTATATTGTTTGTAGATAAAGAGTGAAAGTAAAATAGCCATAAATATTAATATTTGCCATATAAGCGTATAGTCTATACGATCTTCATATTTAATAGAGACCCAATTGTTTAAAATTTGTTGTTGTTTATGGCTATCGATACTTTGGACCACATGCTCCAAAATATTAAAAAGTATTTTATCATCATTGCGTACGGCAATTCCTAATTCCCAGTTTTCGCCTAATTTTCCCGCTATTTTAAGCTCGCCTCTTGATCCTAATTGGAACTGGTGGCTGATACTAGCAAGTGTTCCTATAAAGCCAAAAAGTTCCCCTTTATTGACTTTAAGAAGTCCCTCTTCGATATCTTCTACTTCTACGATATTTAAGTTTGGATACTTATCTTTTAAAATTTCTACAAAAGCATAATCTTTTGTTATACCAATTTTTTTGCTATATTTAATATCATCAACATGATTGATAAAAGGAACATCATGTTTTGTCGCAATAACAATCGGTATTTTTAAGTATGGTGATGTAAAATTGAGATATTCTTTTCTGCTTAGAGTTTCCATAGCAAGTGATATGATGTCACACTTTCGCTCTTTTGAGTATTGGATAGTTTGGCTCCATGTTTTTGT
>JBASAI010000240.1:0-2192 GCA_049650525.1 Arcobacteraceae bacterium | reverse complement strand
TTTAAGTAGTGAATCGATGCAAAAGTTGGCTTTTGAAGTACTCGAATCGACAAGGGATTTTCCTTTTAAGCTTCCTAGTGATGCTATTTATATCTTACGAGTAAGTGCTATTATTGAAGGATTGGGTACGACTTATATTGAAAATTTTAATGGTATAAAAGATATCTTACCGATACTGCAAACAAATATTCCAAAAGCATTGGGGGCTAGTGATAGTATCTCTGAAACGATTATTGATGAGATAAAAGATATTCCATTTACTATCAAACATCTAAAATCTTCACTTAAACAAATAAGTGAGGGGGAAGTCAAAATTGAACTTTCAAATGCACAGTTACGCTGGATCGCTAAAGAGCTCAAAGAATATATAAAACCACTTCTTGGTGGATTTGCATTTATGTTGGGTGGTTTTTTTCTATTAAGTTACGATAATACTCTTGATACTTATGCGATGATCTTATTTGTGATTGGGTTTGTGCGGGTTGTGTATAAATAAATATATATTTTGAGAGGATTAAATAATTTCTGTCCGCTTTCTTAATATTTATATTTCAAAGCTTTAATTCTATTTATAGTATGATAGATAAAGAATTTTATGTGATTTACACCTCCTCTTTCTCAATTCCCAAAGAGAGTGAACTTAAACATAATAGTATTAAAAAATAGGAGTGTAGAGTGTATTGTCCAAAAGTTAGTATGATTTTATTGTCACTAGTAACAGTGTTGTTCTTCACAGCTTGTGAAACAAAAGAAGATCTTACAGAAGAGAAGCCAAGTGTTAAAGTAGTTAAAGTGTTGGATCTCAATAGAAGTGTAAATCACGATAACTACTTTTCCTATCCAGCTGAAATCTTTGCATTTCAAGATGTCACGATGGCATTTGAACTTGATGGTAAAATAACAGATTTTTACTATAAAGAAGGACAAAGAGTAAAAAAAGGCTCAGTGATTGCGAAACTTGATGATACAATCTACAAAGCCAACTACGATGCATCAGAAGCTAACTACAATCAAGCAAAACTTGACTTTCAAAGATACACACAACTTTTTAGATCAAAATCAGTTTCAAAAAGTGATCTTGATAAAAAAAAACAAACTCTTGATGTCACAAAAGCAAAGATGCAAATAGCAAAAAAGAACCTTGAAGAGACACAACTTATAGCTGAATTTGATGGAGTAGTTGCCAAGAAAATGGTGGATGATTTTGCAAGAGTGACAGAAAAACAGCCTATTGTTAGACTGCAAGATACAGCGTCATATAAAATCAAATTTTTTGTTCCTGAAAATGATATACAACTTTTAAAAGGGGAGTTCTCTACTTCTCATATCTCTGAATTAGTAAACTTTTTTATCACGATTGGAAATGATAAAGAAACAAAATACGATGCACAACTGCTCGATATCTCTACAACAGCAGAAAAAGTTACTAGAACATTTGAGTCAACACTACAGATGAAACATCAAAATGATATAACGATTTTGCCAGGTATGACAGCCAAAGTAACTGTTGTCGTAAAAAATGGCGAAAAGAATAGAGTATTTATCCCTTTTCGTGCTGTATTTTCAGATCACACCAAAAAATCTTTTGTTTGGGTAATAGACGAAAACAATAGAGTTATCAAACAAGAAGTAATGTTGGGTGAATTATCTGATGAAAAAGTTGAGATATTAAGAGGAGTGGAAACGGCTTCTAAAATAGTGACTTCAGGGGTTCGGTTTTTGGAACCAAATGATGAAGTAAAAGAGTATGAGAAAATAGGAGATTAGAGATATGGATATCGCAAAATTTAGTCTCAATAATAAACTACTTATCTATATCTTGACTGTTTTAAGTATCGCTTATGGTGTGATAGTTTATGACAAAATGGGAAAACTTCAAGACCCTGAGTTTACCATCAAAGATGCACTTATCATCACAAACTATCCAGGAGCATCTGCACTTGAAGTGGAAAAAGAGGTTTCGTATCGATTAGAAGAGACTATTCAAACACTTCCTTATGTTAAAAAAATAGTGACAAAAAATAGTGCTGGACAATCTTTTATACAAGTTACGATGAAAGATCAGTATAAAGCAGATGAATTACAACAAATCTGGGATGAACTTCGTAAAAAAATAAATACTACCTATCTTCCTCCACGAGTAAGCACTCCCTATATCAACGATGATTTTGGTGATGTGTATGGGATAATGC
>JBASAI010000239.1:0-7267 GCA_049650525.1 Arcobacteraceae bacterium | reverse complement strand
ACCCTCTTCCACATAATTACTACTTGTATCAAACTCTGATCGTTTTAATACTTCATTTAAATCATCCTCAATCTCTTCAGAAAAAGTCATTTGTAAATTAATTTGTTTTAAATAGGCATTCATAATTCCACCTAAAACATTGATATCTTTCTTTTTATGTTTAAAATATGCATTGTTCAGACTAGATAATGGTCCTAAAAATGAAGGAATACCATCTTTTGACATTTTTTCAGCTGTAAATATCATGATTATATAATCACTTGCCATAGCAGAGATTCTAAGCGTCAAATCAACTCTAGGTGGTGTATCAATAATGATAAAATCATATTCATCTTTTACTGATTCTATTACATCATCAAGAATAAGATTTATATTACACTCTTTTTTTAACTCATTTTCTAAATTTTCAAATTTTTCTTCATTTTTAATTGTTCCTGAGTTCGGTAAGATATCAAGTTTTCCTATGAATCCCAATTTATCTGTTACATCTATTATAGCTGATTGTGTGATCTTTTTAGGATCTTCTTTTCCAGACTTTGCAACATCATACAGGACATCAACAATTGTTTTTTCATATCCATTATTCATGTATATATCAAACATAGCTGTTGTATTTGCTTGTGTATCTGCATCTACAACCAATACTTTAAAACCTAAATATGCTAAAGTAGAAGATAAAGAAACTGTAGTAGTTGTTTTCCCAACACCACCTTTTTTATTTGCTAAAGTGATCACTTGTGCTTTTTGTAGTGTTTGAATTTCTTGTTTAATTTCATCAATTCTTAGAATAGAGTAGGGGATATAAGGAACTACGGCATTTAATTCTTTATCTTCCACATAAATCGCTGGTATTTCATTGGATTCTATTTTTTCTAATATATCATTTTCATCTATTTCACTAGCAATTGCTATATCTGCTACACTTATAAATGGTTGTGTATTGTTTTTGTATTCTCTGAGATTAATTTTATATTGTTCTGGATTATCTCTATTCCATGCTCTTACTGCCCCTTCTGAGACATTAAAATACTTACCAATCTTTTTATTTGAAGATTTTGCTAACTTTACTATTGGTTTATTATTCACTTAAATCCCTTCGTATTAGAATAATTCCCTTCAAGGGAATTATAATATAATTATTACGAAATTATATCGTACATAAAATCTAATGTCAAGTTATTATAATAAATATACTCAAAAGATTAATTCCCCTCAGGGGAATTTTCTATTTTAAGTAAGTGATTTAACTATAATATCAAGATTTAGTACATCTATCCTGCTTTTATAATATTAAACCTCTTTCAACCATGAATCATAATCAGTTGCATGGCTAAAAGAATAAGCTAAGATAAGTAATACTATAGTACCAAGAGTTGCATTATCTTCTTGAATCATCCAGAGTCCACCAATCAGTGTTAAAATAATTAACCAGAAAGATAACCTTTTTATTTGTGCAGAACTACTTTGTTTACTTAATTCTGATTTTAATTCTTCTGCATTGCTATTTATCATTTTTAATTCTTCTAATTCATACTCACCAGCAGGACTTTTTTTAGCAATATTGACAGCCCTTCCTTTAAAATTATGTATCGTATAATAATGAGTACCTTGTCCTCTTCCTCTTTCTGAACCTGTTGTTTTATAATATTGCATATCTAAAAGTGCATTTGCACCAATTAACTCAGCTCCATCTATCATATCTTCTTTTGCATCATCTGGAGAATGTCTTGAAGAACCATATACCATCCAATTAGAATAATCAACAACTTCCCAACCTTTAATCTGAGACTTTTTACTTGTATAAACAGTGTTTGGTATTTCATAGCCTATATTTATATCTTGCTCTATTAATTCAATCTGTACTGCTGCGTAACCTTTTGATGTGGCTTTTTGCTCAAATTCTATATACAAGTTTTCACATATTTTGCTTATTTGTTTTTTATTTTTAAAAGATGAGTTGTGAAAAAAATAATCTCTTTTATCATCACCCTTTATAAAACCATATTGTTTTTCTGGTAAATATGTTTTTATTATTCCTCTCAAGTTTATTCCTATTTTCATAATTTATAGTTTATTGTATCAAAAAGAAAGTTATATTTACAAATAGTTTTGTATATTTTTATACTTTCTCTGAGATTAATTTTATATTGTTCTAGATCATATTTATTACATGCTCTTGCTACCCCTTCAGAGAGCAGAAAAACTTTGCTAACTTTACTATTAGGTTATTATTCACTTCTAATCCTTCGCATTAGTATTAATTCCCCTGAGGGGAATTTTCTATTTTTATAAGTAAAATTTCTTTTTGTGTAGGATTTGAAGGATTTGTCATCTCAACAAAATGATGTGTATCTGGACTAGGACTTATATTTTGCGTATAAAATTCTTCCCAGTTTTTATCTGTTTTTTCTTTTACATACTTTTTATTTGCATTTGATTTTATAACCAATGAATCAAATTCTTCTTGAGTACATTCAGAAGAGGGCGATAATTCAATATACTCTTGCATTTCATTTACACTAAGTTCATCATCTTTAAAATACAAAATTATTTGATCATACTGTTTAAATGGATGTTTACATTTTTGCCAACCTATATTTTTTATTGGTATATCTTTCCAATAATAATCATTTAACCAATCAATTTTATATTCAAAAGTCAAAGTTTCTTTGATTTTATTACTTATTGCTTCTACTTTAAAATACTCAGCATTTGATTTAAAAATATAAGGATATTTTTCACCAGTAATTGGTTTTGCAAATTCGTATTCATCGTTAGAATAGTTATTCTTTTCAAAATATTTAAAGCCAATATTTTTATCTACCCAGTCATGCCATAATCTTAGCCAATCTCTAGATTTAAATTGTTTTTCTTGATAATATTTAGTAAAATTCTCAAAAAGATGAATTGTATCTTTTTTTTCGATTTGATTTTTTTGTGCATATTCTATCATACCATTTGTCAAGATAAAATCATCTGGTATAGTAACTTTATCTCGTACTTTTTTATCAGAACTTTTAGAAGTAGGGGGCTTATTGTCTATTTTGTCTGATTTAAGTTTTACAAGTTCTTCCTCAATATTTATAGTATTTTTTTGTTTGATTACTTTAGTAATAGCATTGACAAGCTGTTTATCATGAGCTAGCTTCACTTTAAGATTTTCCAAATCCTTTACAGATATATTTTTTAAAGCAACATTTCGAATATGCCCATATTTAATCGTGTAATCTTCACTATAATACTGATCCAACTAAAACCTACTTTTTATCATTATGATGATTTTCAAGAAAAGATATAAACTCTTGTTTTATATATTTACTTTTAAATTTTTTAAATGCTCTTTTATTATTTGCTTCAATTTCTATATTTATTTTTTCCTCATGCTCTTTATAATTTTTATTATATACCATATAAGATTTTTCTTTATGTGTCACTTCAAATGGTAAAAAATCTTTGATTTCACAATTTGCATTTTTTATAAAATCATCATCGATAAACAACTTGGGATATGTTGTTTTTAAATAATGTAAACATTCTGCTGGAGTATCACCCATTCTTTCTTTTGTTTTGATATCTTTTACAACAAGATATTCTTCATCAAAGATATAGTTTTTACTTATGCTCTCTTCTTCTTTTAAAAGTGTCTTAATAGTTTTGTAACTTGTATTATTTTTGATTAAATCATTTTCAAGTATATCTTCAGTGATATTGAGTTCTTCTAATAATTCAAATCGAGAATCTTCATTTTTCAATTCTTTTGTTATCTCTTTTAAAGATAAATTATTTTCATTATATTTATGAAACACTAAAATTGACAAAAATTTCATAAATCGTACAGGATGGTTATCTTGTACTTCAAATTGTATATACTCAATAGCACCATTGGCTGCATTATTGGTTCTATGTTCTATAATAGTGATATCATAATCAGTTTTTGAATTCATTTCACCTATTGCTACATTTAAAACATCTCTTTTAAATGTTCTATAAGTACTTTTATAATTGTCTTCATAAACAAAATTGCTCTTTTTATCAACTTCATACATAGGTTGATTGTTTATATTTTTAAGATATTTTTGAGAGCTAGTCATAGTTTCAGGATCATAATCAGGATTTAGTTTCTTTTTGATACCGTGCATGGTTCCAAATCTTTCTCGTAGTTCTTTGTAGGTAAATCTTTTATTTCTCCATATTGCTTTATATTGCATCACTATTTCATATATACATTCTGTATAAGTGGAATCAAATGTATTCATCACTTCTGAATGAAGTGTGATATAAGAACTATAGCTATTTTTATTTGGACTTACGATGTAAGGTAAAAGATCTTGATTTAATCGAACGATTATTTTTCTTTCACCATTTGGATCTTTTTGAGAGTAATCATCTCCAAAAGTAGGGAAGTAAGAGATATCTAGTCTCTTTGTTCGTATTTCAGAATAATCATCAGTAACATAGTTTTCATATACAATATGAGAGTTATTACTTCTCATAGATGGAAGTACTTTATTTTTTACATATGCTACATTATTGCTACTACTTTGCGTTATTTCTTGAATCTCTTTGTCTGAAAACATAAACTCATTATCAATATTCTTTTTGATATATTCATTTACTCTTTGAGCAACTGCTACATCATATATCTCTTTTGTTACATTTTTGATATCTTTACTTTTGATATCCTCAAGAACTATTTGTTTCATTTGATTTTCTATATCTTTTCTTTTAAATGTAGAAATTGTTCTTTGTTGTATTTCTGTGAATATTTCCCTTGCAATTCTTTGTTGCATAACTCCTGTTTTTTTTCTTTCTATTTTTCCACCAATATGTTCTACTAAAGAGTGATCTCTTCTGAGCTCACTTCCTGAAATCAAAGTATCTTTATATAAAAATTTTAGTTGTTCTTTTTTGAGTGGTTTACCAAATTCATTCATAATCAATCCTCTAATTGTAAATTTTTTATATTAAGTGCTTTGAAAACTTGCATAGCAAACACAAATGAAAATGTACCTCTATTGATTTTTTCTGATAATTTTTTAGAGTCAATGTTAATTTCAATCTCTTTTAAATCTTCAGATAAAACTACATAATTAATGTTTTGTTTTGCCATTTCTACTTTTATTAATGATTTTGCTTTTAATTTCCAGTCTATAACTTCTGGTAGTTTTTTTGCATTTTTTATCATTTATTTGCCTTAAATATATATTTGATTTATTTTAACACGAAAAATCATATTAGTCAAGTATTTTTCTTCATATTCAAAGAAAAATCTAAATGATAACTATATGTAATTTAAATATATTATATTAGTATTATAAATATAATATTATGTATTATAGAACGATTTAAAGCCTTTACTTAAAGTGTTTATAGCACTTAAGTGTGAGTAAGTTTTAAAATACTGTGAGTAACTTTTTTTTAAGTGTGAGTAAGTTTTAAAATACTGTGAGTAACTTTTAAATTTACTATAAATACTTTTCTAAAAAAAATCTAGCTAGTTTATAATGTATAAATAGTTAGTATTAATGGGCTTTGCTTCTATGTACTACCGCAAGTGTGAGTAAGTTTTTAAAAATATGATATAGATTTATATCATATTTAAACATTTCAATATAAAAATGTAAGTGTGAGTATAAATAGTAAAAAAAATAGTCAAAAGAAAGCTTTAGTTAAAGGGTTTGTTAAAAGTGTGAGTAAGTTTTCAACTTTTTCAAATAAGATGTAATGTGTATAAATAACATCTATTTATTACAATAATACATGCTCTTGATAGTAAATGTAAGTGTGAGTAAAAATAGTAAAAAAAATAGTCAAAAGAAAGCTTTAGTTAAAGGGTTTGTTAAAAGTGTGAGTAAGTTTTTCAAATTATTCAAATAAATTAAATACTTGTGTGTAGTGTGAGTAAAAATAGTTAATTGATTCTTGACTATATAAATCTAGGGTTGGAATAACCCGAATATATTTAACAAAAACAAAAATATGCTTATGAAATAATTCCAATATATTTCATAAAATTAACAATATGCAATGCTTTTATATAAAATTATATTTATCTGCTACTATTTCAAAATGAAAAAATCTATAGAAATATTAGAAAAAATTAGTAGTCAATGTGTTGCTGAGAAGAGTAGCTATGAATTTAGTAAAACGATGGATAAAAGTGATAAATACAGAAAAGGAAGAGTTGATGCACTCAATTGGATCAATGACATTATCTATCATTTTATTCAAAAAGAGAGGAATTTTATCAATGAATTTAAAGAGCATATAAATACTCAAAAAATTATAATATCAAATATAAAAGAGGGCGACTATAAAAAAGCTTTATATGATAGCTAAACGATGTAGAGGCTAAAATAAATGATAGAACTAATACTAAGTAGCCTAGCTGTATTAATTGCTACTGTAAGCTACTCTTACACTAAAAAGAAAAAAGATCCAGATAGAATCAAAAAAATACCATTTTGTGATAGTCTTACAAATTTGAATAAAGAAAGATAAATATATGAGAAATGTATTTTGGACATTAATGGGAGTGTTAGAAATTTTGTGTCAGTCTGATAGAATTTATTCTAAAGGATTGAACAATGAATCAAACACTTGATTTAGCAGATGCACTTGAACAAATTAAAGCTGGTGCATATTCCCAATATCCTGAAGAGATTAGATGTATCATCTACACCACCAATATTATTGAATCAGTTCACAGACAGTTTAGAAAACTTACTAAAACTAAAGGTGCTTTCCCAAATGAAAATAGTCTTCTCAAACTTTTGTGTATGGGTATTCAGAATGCCTCTAAAAAATGGACTATGTCTATTTGGAATTGGTCGCTAATTATTTCACAGTTGGCGATATTGTTTGAAGGTAGATTGGATGAGTCTTTAAATTTATGATTTAAAAAGTGATTTTTGTTGTTCAAAAAGCCCTAAAGGTTTGAGAGAATCTATAAATTCTACTTCTTGAACATTTTTTGGAACAAATTATATCTCTAAATAAAGGCTATAAAGCCAATAAGTGAGATCTTCTAATTTTGTTCCAAAATTTAGAGGTTAAGGAATAGATTGTTCAAATTTTTGTGTCCTAATTTACGTTACCACTCCAGAAGAGACTATTCAAAATTTAATGTCCTAATTTTAGTTTATACTACCCCAATATGTCAAGACAACTATCTCTAAAACCTTATTCTAATTAACACCTGTTACTTTATCCTACATTTTGTTCTGATTGAGCATGATTTTCATCATTTATTTTCATACTTTCATAG
>JBASAI010000238.1:0-1574 GCA_049650525.1 Arcobacteraceae bacterium | reverse complement strand
TTTTCAAGAAGTTTTAATGCTTCTCTAATAGGAGCCCTACTCATTTCTAATTCTTTTGCTAGATAATTTTCTTTGATTTGTTCGTTAGGTGAGTACTGCCCTCTTAGAATTTTATTTTTAATATATTTTACAACATAACTACTCAAATTTTCTTTTCTATTGATTTTTTCTTCTTTATAAATCTCTTTTTTTCTCATAATTTTATTATACCTCACAATTTTAAAAAATAAAATATTTTAATTACTTGCGGAAATGAATTAAATAAAGCAAATAATTCTTTTTTTGATCTTACGTTGTCAAATTAAATGCAACACTTTTCAATTTCACCCCAAAATACTTCTTTTGGGGTTTTCCAATTTAAACATTTCCTTGGTCTATTATTAATTTTATTTACCGTTTTATAAAACTCACATTTCTTTATCTTACTAAAAATAGTCCCTTTAGGGAAAGTTCTCCTTAATAAGCCGTTTGTATTCTCATTTGTTCCTCTCTCCCATGAGTGATAAGGGTTCGCAAAGTAAGCTTTAATGCCTAGTGCTTCTTCTAATTCTTTAAATTTAGAGAATTCTTTCCCGTTGTCCGATGTAAATGTTTTTATGTATTCTTTAGGTATATATTTAAAATTCTCTATTGTTGCCTCATTAAAAGTATCTGATTTTCTATTAATCATTAGCTCCGCTACAAGATATCTTGACTTCCTATCAACATAAGTCATCATAGCACCTTTTTTTCCTGCGCCAACGATCGTATCACTTTCAAAATGACCAATTTCACTTCTATCATTCGCTTCTTTAGATCTTTCCTCTATCATTTTTTTATTAGGAATTTTACCCCTTGTTTCTTTCAATCCTCTAGGTTTTTGCTTGCCTTTTCTAGTTAAAAGGTATTTAGTACTCTTCGTAAGAAAATCAAGATATATTGCTCTATAAATTGTTTTAAACGAAATAGAATATTGGTTGTCTAATTTAGCTCTTCCTGATATTTGTTCTGGACTCCAACCTAATTCTAATTTCTCTTGAATATCTACCAAAAGAATAGAATCCCTTAATTTATGCTTTCTTCCACAAAGTTGTTTTCTCTTTTTGTATAAAAACTGGGCTTTATTAGGAGTATACTCACCATCAACTGAATTTCTATTAATTTCTCTATAAATACTAACTCTATTTTTCTTTAATTTAGCTGCAATAGAACTAATTGATTTTTTTTGCGCTAAAAATTTAAATATACTTTCTCTTTCTTCAATGGTAAAATGTTTATGATTCATAAATACTCCTTTAATGTTTGGTCGCACTTACATTATACCAAGGAAATATTTATGAATTTTTTTTGTTGCATTTAATTATACAACGCAAGAAAATAAAGAAAAAATGATAATATATTATCTAGAGATAGATTTTAAATAAATCAAAAAAATAGGGAGAAGTGTAAAAATTATGTTTAAAGCAGATTATCATATACATAGTAGTTTTTCTGGCGATTCAAATCAAAATATGGAAGATATAATAAAACATGCTATAATTTTAGAGTTAGATGAAATAGCAATTACAGATCATTTAGAATACGATGTATTGGAT
>JBASAI010000237.1:0-10386 GCA_049650525.1 Arcobacteraceae bacterium | reverse complement strand
ATACTTCTAATTTAAACTTCGAAACCTAATTTTAAAATATTTTACAAAGTTGCAGTGACTCTATTTTTCCCACTATTTTTTGAAGAGTATAGGTTGTCATCTACTCTTTTATATATTGAATCCATATTGTCATTTTCAGACACTTCTGTTACTCCTACACTCACTGTAATTATTTTATTTTCGATAATACTAAGAGACTCTTCTATTATTTTTCTAAGTTTTTCTGCAAGATATGTTGCATCTAATAAAATAGAGTTTTTAGAAATTATAATGAATTCTTCTCCTCCGACTCTATACAATATGTCTGTATCTCTTGTATTGTTATTGATTAACTCTACCATTCTGATTAAAACTTTATCTCCAACTATATGCCCATAAGTATCATTGACCATTTTAAAATCATCAATATCAAATAAAAGTAATGAAAATGGAGTTTTATATCTTTTGAATAATGCTATATTTTCAGTTATATTTTTATCAAATGCTTTTCTATTATATGATTTTGTCAATGCGTCAGTTAAAGAAAGTTCTTTATTTAATTTAATTTCTGCGATTAATTTATCAAATAAATCATTGTATACTATAGAGATTTCAGATAATTCGTTGTTAGTTGATGATATTAATATATCATCAATTTTTTTTGAATTTTTAATACTATTTAATATCTTTTCTATGGGTTGTGTAAATTTAATTTGTATTATAAAATAAATCATTATAAGAAATAAAGCAACTACAAATAATGTATAGATAAATGTATTTTTAAAATCTTCCATAAATTTTAATTTTTCACTTACATCTACATCCAATTTTAGAATAATATCTTTAAACCCTAATACAGAGAATTTATCTTCATTGAATATTCTTGTATAGATGGTGTGGACATTATTGTTTCTTATATGTATGGGTGAATCGGATTTTATAGCATTGATAATTTTATCATCTGTTTTTTCTGTTAAATTAATTTTTTTGAATTCTTTGTATTGTTCCTCTTTTGATTTTCCATTGTCATTTTTTTGCATATGGTAATAATAATATTGTGTCTTATTCTTTGAAACACTAAAAAGATTAACTTTTATCAATGATCTTTCTGTATCTTCTGCTAAAAGAGAGTTCATAGTGTTAATGAGTGTTGTATCAATAAATCCAATTTCTAAATATATATCATCTGTTAATTTTGAATAAGAGTATAGTTTATATTTCATATCTAATGCATCAGTAGATACAAAATCAGCTATATAAATCTTACCATTTTTAGTTGTTTTATCTAAAAAGTTTTTCGCTTCTGTTATAATCGAAAGATTAAATCCTAAATCTTTTGGATTGGTTGTTTTATATATTGTATATGATTTATCAATTAAATATAATTCTACATCAACTTTTGATGATAAAAACTCTGACTTTATTTTAATTTTTAATTTTTCTAAATCTTCATTTGGATTTTTTTGTAAAATTTCTAATATCTCTTTATGAATAGAAATAAAATTAATTTTTTGTTTTTGTAATTTTTTAGTTGCATTTGACATTGATGAGAGTATTTCTTTTTTATGTAAATTTAATTCATTGTCAATATATGTATCTATATCTTTTGTGTATTGGTTATTGTAAGAGTAGTATGTAAACCATAAAAATATAAATAATATAATGGATAATAGTATTTGAACTATAAATAATTGGTGTCTTAATTTAATCATATGATAATAATATCTTATTTCTATAAGAAAGAAATAAAAAGCAAGTTAGAAAACTGTGGGATCATTATGGGGATACTTTCATCCAACTAAAATTTTAATCTTCACATAAAGCATCTAGAACAATATTAGTAATATTCTCAGCTAGATAATCAAACATTTTATCTTTATCAAAATCATGTAAAGGCTTTAGTTTAATATCGGAAATTTGCATAGCGTAGTAGACATTGACTGTTCCCATAATGAGTGCTTTAATAAGAGAAAAGTCTACATTTTTATATCTCTGTTTTAAATTAAGTTCATTTAAAAGTGTAGTTAAATCAATAATGTCTTTCTCATAAATGCGGACAATATCTTTATTGGTATGAGAAACAAACTGAGCCATCTCTCTAAAAGATATAGGAACTATTTCAGGATAGAGGCGAATGGCATTTATCTCTAATTTGACATATTCTCTAAATTTCTCTTTTGGACTCAAATCACTCTTTAAAATCTCATCTGTTTTAGTGTTTATATCACCAAATAGATAGAGTAAAACTTCATCATAGAGACTCTGCTTATTTTTAAAATGATAGTAAATCGCAGGTTTAGTGATACCTAAAGCAGAAGATAATTGACTCATACTGAGTCCAGTAAATCCATATTTGGCGAACTCTTTAATAGCTACATCTATAATATCTTGTTTTGTCATTATGTACTTTCTGTTTTAATTATTGTATATATTAAGTTGATTATAAACTATCATGTATTAAAATTCACTAAAGGTTACTTACCGTTCGGTAAGTAATAATAAAAGAGTAAGGATAAAAAATGAAGGTAAGATTTAATATAAAAGATTTTCTTGTAATCACACTCATCATGAGTATCTGGGTGAATATCTCAGAAAATATTAGATTCTTCGCTTATGTTGAAGGAAAAATTGTTGGTTTTTTACATATGGTACCAAATATTGGACTATTATGGGACCCTGAAGTTTTAGCTATTTTTGCTGTTTGGAGTCTATTTCTTTCTGCTTATTACGTGTTTATATTTTGGTTATGTGCACAAGTTTTTGGTAATGGTGTAAAAGCCATAATTGTTAGTTCTTTAACCTCAGTATCTTTTATTGTATTATTTTGGCTCTTATTTATAGGGATGCAACTTGGAGAATGGGACACTTTTTTAACTATCTTGCCTTTCGCATTACTTGAAACATTTGTAGCTTCTTTCATAGCATCAAAATTGTATGCAAAAAAAGGGTTATAAAAATATATTATGGCAGTATCACAAAGTTTCTTAGAGTATGTACTAGACCAACTATCAAGTTTAGATGCTATTACCACACGAAGAATGTTTGGTGGTGTAGGTATCTATAGTTATAAAAAAATATTTTGTTTACTGGCTCGTGATGAAGTTTACTTCAAAGTGGATGATACTAATAGAGAGAAATATATAGCGGAGGGTTCCAAACCATTACAACCTTTTGAAAATAAACCTGCCACAATTTTGACTTACTACTCACTCCCTGCATATGTTTTAGAAGATGCAGATACTTTGGTGGAGTGGGTAGAAGAATCTCTGTCAATTGAACAAAAATAAAATATGTTATCACTCAATTGGTTTAGGTCAAGCTTCCCAAATAGCTTGCTTGTTAAAAAATACAAAACCTTTAGTTGTGGACATGTTAAAGGAAATGCATTTAAATAAAGAACTTGTATATATAGAACTTGAACATGGTAAGTATTATGCCTTATCTAATTCTCTAGATCTTAAATATTTTTTAGCATTCAATAATTGCTACCGTATTGAGTTACATAAAACAAATTCGGAGTCTATTAAACAAATGTTACACGTAATATTAAGGTAAAACTGGAATTTCACCTTATAAATTAGATCATAACCTTTTCAATATAAAATCAATTTTCAAGAAATAGTGGAGGGGTAAAATAACAAGTTCACCAAGCTGTAACTTTTGGAGTTTGTTCAGAAATTCGTGTCCTATTTAAGATAAGAAGATCAGTTAGAAGTCATAGTTATTTAGGAAATTTATCACCTGTTAAATTTGAAGAAAAAGAAAAAATGTTATGAAACCAAAGGGTGGCTTTGTGATTAGTAAAAAAGTGTATGAATTTTAGCTACATCTCCAATATATTAATTCTTAAAACTTTCTTGATTTATGATAAAATTCAATCCTTAGTAAGTGAAAATTGTTAATTACGTAAAATAATTCTTAAAACAAAATATAAATGGAGAAAATATGAATAAAAAAATACCATTATCTGTATTAGATTTGGTTCCAATTGCAGATGGTTTTTCAATAACACAAGCAATAAATAATAGTACAAAACTAGCCCAAGCTGTTGAAGAGTTTGGTTATAGTCGTTATTGGGTAGCAGAACATCACAATTTTAACGGAATAGCAAGTGCTGCAACATCTGTAATATTAAGTTATATTGGAGCAAAAACTAAAAAAATTAGAATAGGTTCTGGTGGAATTATGCTACCCAATCATGCACCATTAGTAATTGCCGAACAATTTGGGACTTTGGAATCTTTATATCCAAATAGAATAGATTTAGGTTTAGGACGAGCCCCAGGTACGGATAGAAATACAATGCTAGCTTTAAGACGCAATATAAATAATGATGGTTCAGATTTTCCTTTGATGCTTGAAGAGTTACAATACTATTTATCTGATAAAGCTACTAATAAAGATATAAAAGCAGTACCAGGATATGGTTTAGATATACCTATTTGGTTACTTGGTTCTAGTACATTTAGTGCACAATTAGCTGCACAAAAAGGATTACCTTTTGTTTTTGCCTCACACTTTGCACCTGATTCAATGGATGATGCCATAAATATTTATCACGCTAACTTTAAACCATCCGAGCAACTAAAAGAGCCTTATTTAATAGTTTGTATCAATATAGTATGTGCCCAAACAAATGAGGAAGCGCAATATTTAGCTACAACAGAACTTCAAAAATTTCTTTACCTACAAAGAGGTGATAATAAACAGTTACCAAAACCTACAAAAGATATGAGTAGTTTATGGGAAGAATGGGAAGAAAATAGTATAAGGCATAAAACAAGAGAGTCAATATGGGGAACACCAGAAGTTGTTAAAGAAAAACTTGACAAACTAATCGTGAGAACACAAGCAAATGAAGTTATGATAAATGTCATGATACATAATCCAGAAGATAAAATAAAATCTTATGAACTAATTTCAAAAGTATGGTTTGATTGATAAAATTTCGGAATCTCCGGAATTTATCTAGAATTGTTCTTTATCTAAAATAATAAGCTTTTGTTCTGCTTAAAAGATTGTGATAAAGTAGTATTTAGTGCTGGTTCTGGCGGTAATACAGGTTACGATAAAACACTTTTAATAGATCTATGGGCAGCAAAAAAAGCAATTGATTATTCTATAAAAAATAACATCCAGCATTTTGTTATGGTAAGTGGTTTGGGTGCAGGTGACGCTGACGAATTTGTAGCAGAAATAAAACCATATTTAGTGGAAAAAAGTCTATTGGTGAATCTTTAAGTTGATGAATTAGTAATTCCATAGAAACAAAATAAGAGTTAGATACTATGTTAAAGTGAAGCTGGTATTTTACCCTCCAGTATAAGAGCAATTTTCAAGAAATAGATGTATACTACTTGAGAAAGTTTGTATCTATGTATAAAAAGTAGATAAACCCATTAAAGCTGTTGAGAAGGGAACTGTAAGTATGAAAATAAGAATTTATTATGAGGATACAGATGCAGGTGGGATAGTCTACCATGCGAACTATTTGAAGTTTTGTGAGCGAGCACGAAGTGAGTTTTTTTTTAGAAAAAATATGACGCCGATTTTGGGTGAATCACAGTTTGTGGTACGAAAGATGGATTGTGATTTTTTGAGTAGTGCTTTTTTTGCAGATATCGTTGAGGTGTTTACGGAAGTTGAAGAGATTAAAAAAGCTTCTATGATACTTGTCCAAGAGATAAAAAGAGATGATAAAGTTCTGTTTCGCACAAAAGTTACAGTGGTATTAGCACAGAATGGAAAACCAAAAAGGATCGATGAAAATATCAAAGATATGTTACAGTCACTTTTCGCTAAAATAAATACAAAATAAACTTTTTAAAATGGAATACAAATGATTGTAAATATTACTCTTCCCGACACCTCTTACGATATCACAATTGATACACTAAAACCCCTCACCTTTGATAAAAAAGTTGTGGTGGTAACGAATCCTACTATTTCTAAACTACATTTAGAATATCTACTTTCAAAACTTGATTGTAAAGATCTTAGTGTAGTGACGATCCCTGACGGTGAAGAGTATAAGCATATGGAAACTATAGAAGATATTTTGGAGCATTGTTTTGAACATAAACTCAACAGAAGCTCTCTTTTGATAGCTTTTGGTGGCGGTGTCATCGGTGACATGACAGGTTTTACGGCTTCAATTTATCAACGAGGAATTGACTTTATTCAGATACCTACGACACTTTTGTCACAAGTCGATGCAAGTGTAGGTGGAAAAACAGGAGTGAACAATAAATTTGGTAAAAATTTAGTAGGAGCTTTTCATCAGCCACAAGCTGTCTACATCGATCCATGTTTTTTAGATACTTTACCTCCAAGAGAATTTTCAGCAGGAATAGCAGAGATCGTGAAAATGGCTGTATGTTTTAACGAAGATTTTTTTATATGGCTTGAAGAAAATGATCTGCATAAAAAAGAAAATATAAAAATAGCAATTCAAAAATCAGTAGAAACAAAAGCGTGGGTAGTAAGTCAAGATGAAAAAGAAAAAGGTTTGCGAGCTGCTTTAAACTACGGACATACTTTTGGACATGTAATAGAAAATGAAACAAACTACAAAACATATCTTCATGGAGAAGCAGTAGGGATCGGAATCTGTATGGCAAATGCCGTTTCTGTAAAACTAGGACTGATGACACAAGAGCAATCAGATAGAGTAACAAATCTTTTGAATAAATATAGTATTCCTACAACTTATAAGATCAAAGATGTTGAAGATTTTTATGAACATTTCTTTTTGGATAAAAAAAGTTTGGATAATAAAATAAAATTTATTTTAGCAGAAGGTTTAGGAAATTGTAAGATAACAGATGAAACTTCAAAAGCAGATATTATCAATGTGCTTGAGGAGTTTTGATGTACAATATTTTTAAATATTTACTTCTTACTTTTCTTTTTTATACACATCTCGTAGCAGTAGATGCAACAAAAGAGAGTGTTGATACCTCTATAAAAGTAATATCTTTGAAAGAAGAGCTCAAAGAGGTAAAACAAGATCTACAGCGAAATATCTGGATTACAAGATATAATAATTATTTAACTTATAGAAAAATTGAAGAAGAGCTTAGTCAAATAAAAAATGATGCGAAAAAATATGCAGGTTGGAAAGGTGAAAAATACCAAGAGCTTTCATATCAACTAAACAACAAAATAAGAATCAAAGAAAATGAGCTAGAGTTTATAAGTGAATATAAAGATTCACCAATTGGAAAACAAATAACACCTGCCCCAATAGGAAAAGCACCACAAGTAACTAATCCTTTTGCAATAATTGAAGCATTGTCTTATATTCAAGTGTTAAATGAAACTGTAGAAAATTATAAGCAGATACATACAGAACTTGTGCGATTAGTTGATAAAATAAATCATCAAATTGTTTTGATAAAAGCAATACAAGAGCTTAAAAGTGACAAAGAGTTGGATAAGGAACTTGAAAGATTAGAACTTGAACTTAAAAATTTCAATATGGTTGTCGATATTGTTTCAACAACAGATGAGGTGTATGGCAAAAAAGTAAGGCAAACAACTCAAGAAGTAAAAGACTCTATTTCAGAAGAGGTATGGCGTACTGGTAAACTTTTGATCATTATGATTGTATTATTTCTTGTTTCAATTGCTGTGAAATTTACTGTAAAAAGATATGTTGATGATGATGATAAACATTATAGTTCCAACAAACTGATTAACTTTATTTTTATTGTTGTAATTGTATTCATTTTACTTTTTTCATATATTGACAATGTTTCATATCTTGTAACTATTTTAGGATTTGCTTCTGCTGGTATTGCTATTGCTTTAAAAGATTGGTTTATGTCGATGTTTGGATGGATGGCTATTATGACAAGTGGTATGATCAGTGTAGGGGATCGTATCAAAGTGGTACGGGATGGTGTCGAAATTGTAGGAGATGTTTTAGATTTGACTTTGTTTAAAATTGCGGTTCGTGAAGATATCACTTTGACATCATATATGACAAACAGACGAACAGGTCGAGTGGTATTTATCCCTAACAATTATATCTTTACAGATCTTATTGCTAACTATACTTTTGATGGATTGCGAACAGTTTGGGATGGAATTGATCTTAATATCACTTTTGATTCAAATCACAAAAAAGCAGTTGAAATTGCCAAAACTATTGTACAAAATCATGCAAAAGGGTATACTGATCTTACGAAAAAAAGATTGCAAAAAATGAGAAAAAAATATGTCTTGCGAAGTGCAAATCCAGAGCCAAGAATTTTTGCTTTTGTAGAATCATATGGTATCGTAATCTCTTCATGGTATTACACAAATTCACATGCGACATTAGGCTTACGAAGTACAATTAGTATGGAAATACTCGATGCATTTCAAGCTGCAGATGATATCTTCATCGCATACCCTACACAAACAATTAATGTAGGGAAAAATGCTCAAGTAGATGCTGAAAATTTAATACCACATTTAAATAGCACAAAAAGCTTATTTGCAGAGGAAAATGTATAAAGTGAACGAAATAATAAATAAAGAAAAAGTATTTTTTAAAACTTTTGGCTGTAGAACAAATGTATTTGATACCCAAGTGATGATGAACAATCTCAAAGATTTTGAGGTAACACAAGCAGAAAAAGATGCAGATGTAGTGGTGATCAACTCCTGTACTGTAACAAATAGTGCTGATAGTACAGCTAGAAATTATATAAACTCATTGCAAAAATTACCAAAAAAACCGAGAGTGATTTTCACAGGATGTGGAGTATGGACAAAAGGGGAAAATCTTTTTGAATCTAAAAAAATCGATGCATTATTTGGACACAGTGAAAAAGAAAATATCAATACTCTTTTACAAGATAAAACTAGATTTTTCAAAGCTGGTGATCTAGAACATTTAGATGATACGATTATCGATAAAATGATAGGAAAAAGTAGAGCATTTATCAAGATACAAGAGGGTTGTGATTTTAGATGTAGTTATTGTATTATTCCTTTTGTACGAGGAAATTCAAGAAGTTATGAAGAGCATAAAATTTTACAACAGATTACAACCCTTGCGATCAATGGATTTGGAGAGTTTATACTTACCGGTATAAATGTTGGCTCTTACGGAAAAGAGCATGGTGTTGTAGGGAAAAAAGATAAATTAGCCCAACTGATCAAAAAAATATCTTTGATCAGAGGTGTACGACGAATCCGCTTAGGAAGCGTCGAGCCAGTACAAATCACAGATGAATTTAAAGAGATTTTAGATGAGCCTTGGATGGGAAAACATATGCATATTGCACTGCAACATACAAATAAAGAGATGCTCAAAATCATGCATAGAAGAAATAAAGTCAAAAGTGATCTGGAACTTTTTGAACTCTTAGCTTCAAAAGGATATGCTTTAGGAACTGATTTTATAGTAGGTCATCCTGGTGAAACAGATGCTTTATGGAAAGATGCTATGAACAATATAGAAAAGTTTCCATTGACTCATATACATAGTTTTACCTATTCTCCACGAGATGGAACTCCTAGTGCGAAGATGTCACCTCAGATAAACGGAGCTGTTTCAAAAGTGCGACAAAGAGAACTAGAATCTATTATTAAACAAAAAAATATCGATTTTAGAAAACAAAAACAGCCTTTGGAGATACTAATCGAATCAAATAAAGATGATATTTATACAGGATATGACCAGTTTTTTAATCCTATAGAAGTAGAAAGTAAGAGTGATTTAGTTGGTGATTGGATAAACATAGAAAATTACGAAATACTGGAGAATAAAAATGTTTCCAAATTTTAAAAAAAATGATAATTCAAGCAAAAATTCAAATAAACGAGAAGATAATAGATCAAATATAGATAAAAATCTCAAATTGATGAGTATTTCTGCTGTTGTACTGATTGTACTTTTTTTGTATACAGTGACAAAATCAGATAATGTTATACATGGAAGTAGCTACTATGTAGGTGTTGGATTTTTATTTGTATTGTTAATATTAACTTTTGCACTTCAAAAGTACAAAGATAAAATAAGAGCGATGATCCCTAAAAATAAATTTAATGATGAACTCACTCTGGCACAAGAAAACACAATAGATGAACCATCAAGAATCAAGCAAAAAGATACAGATAATAGTATCACACCAACCACTTCAAATCTTACATTTAAAGATGTAGCTGGTATCGCTGAGATAAAAGAGGAGCTTGAAGAGGTTGTAGATTTTTTAAATCATCCCAAAAAATACCAAAAATATGGAGTAACACTTCCTCGCGGTGTTTTACTTGTGGGTCCTCCAGGTGTTGGGAAAACACTTATAGCAAAAGCAGTTGCTGGTGAAGCTGAAGTACCATTTTTTTATCAAAGTGGAGCTAGTTTTGTTCATATTTATGTAGGGATGGGTGCAAAAAGAGTACGAGATCTTTTTA
>JBASAI010000236.1:0-5273 GCA_049650525.1 Arcobacteraceae bacterium | reverse complement strand
TTTCTCGATTACTTACGACTGGTGATTTTGATTTTGAACAAAACAATAATCTTTCTCAAATGATCTCTATCTTTGCATTTGCTATGATCGCTGTTGGATTTGCAGCACCTGGTGCTATGAGTCATCATATCGAGATCAATGCACTTGGAATTTTTTGTTCTATTTTCTTTGCATCAATCTCATTGTTGTTACTTTTGATTAAACTAACATTAGGATTTAAAGGGATGTTAAAGTATGGTGTCTCTTCAGAAGCTAGCCCAACGCTATGGATTATGATTCCTATTTTGACACTTCTTGGGATCACTTTTGTAAGAATTAGTTTTGGTCTTGATCATCACTTCAACACACCTTTATCACCTTCAACACTCTTTACACTGACAAGTTTTGTAGTTGCTTTACAAATAATCTTTGGATTATTAGGGTACAGTGTGATGAAAAAATTGAAATATTTTGAAACATATGTAGATGGAGATAAAAAATCACCAGTATCATTTGCATTGATTTGTCCAGGCGTTGCATTTTTTGTATTTGGTATGTTTTTTGTAAATATGGGACTTACTTTAAATGGTGTGATTGAGAAGTATTCTTTAGTATATTTTCTATTTATGATTCCATTTATGTTTGTACAATTTAAAACAATCGTACTATTATTTAAACTCAAAAAGAAATTTTCACTCTAATTTAGATTTCGCTATAATTACTCCAATAAAGACTAACTATTTGGAGTAATTATGCGAGTAATCGAACTATTTAAAGAGATATCAAAAATTCCACGATGCAGTGGTACTCACGAACCTTTTATCAACTATCTAAAAGAATTTTCAAAACAATACAACTACCACTGTCAAATTGACAATGCCAACAATATTTTGTGCTATAAAAAAGAGCAAACACCAAAAATATGTTTACAATCACATTATGATATGGTGTGTTTAGTAGATGGAAAACTGCCTATTATTATAGAAGAAGAGGGCTTTTTAAAAGCCAAAGACTCAACACTAGGAGCTGACAATGGTATGGGATGTTCCTATATGCTTGCTCTGATGGAGGAAAATCAAAATTGTGAATTTCTTTTTACATGTGATGAAGAGATAGGATTGATCGGTGCAAACAACATTGAGTTTGATTTGCAATCAAACTATATGCTTAATCTTGATAGCGAAGCCGAAGGTGAGATTTGTATCGGATGTGCTGGTGGAGTGGATATCTTTGCTACAACAGATAAAAGTGAATATATCACAAATACCGAAAATAAAATTCTTTATGAGATCACACTCGATGGTCTTGATGGTGGGCATAGTGGAGTAGATATAGATAAAAATGTACCAAATGCTCTCAAACTTATAGCAAAAACGATAAAAGAGTGTGATGCAGACCTTTTGGATCTAAACGGAGGTGAGAGAATAAACTCAATTCCTAAAAAAGCAAAAGCGATCATAGCAGTTGATGCCGACAAAACTCCAGAAAAATCACACGAAAAAATGAGTATCGTAAAAGTAGATGCAAAAACACAACACTACAAAAAACTTCCTCAAAATATTATCGATTTTTTATACACCTTTGCAAATGGCATACGAGGATATGATAAGGATATGGGAGTTGTATTAACTTCGATAAATATAGCGATTGTCTCAAATGAACCAGATCAGTTTAAGATAAGTTTAAGTGCAAGAAGTATGGACAATGCCACGCTTGAGGTGATCAAAAAAGAGACAGTGCGTTTGTTAGAAATATTTTATTTTACAGTGACCACTGATGGAAAATACCCAGCGTGGAAACCGATCGATTCTGCGTTTACTCAAAATGTCTTAGAGATCTACAAAAAAACAGTGCAAAATGCATATCTTCACGCGATACACGCAGGACTAGAGTGTGCGATATTTAAAGAAAGATATCCAAATATGCAGATATGTTCAATCGGACCAAATATATATTTCCCTCACTCAAATAGAGAAAAATGTGAGATACAATCAGCAATCAAACTCTATACTATTACAAAAGAGATCATAAAATCGATAAAAGATTCAAATAAATAAGAATTAAAGTGATTTATATAGTTAATAATTATATAATAACAATACAAGAGAGAAAAAAGGATAAGAATGTTTAAAAACTTACAAACAAAAACGAAATTGATGTTATTGCCTGTGATATTTATCTGTATAGTAATTATGTCTGGATTGATATACAACCATTATAATGGTGCAGTAATAGAACAAACAAAAACAGCAGTGAAGACTGATGCTTTGACAAAAGAGTTATTAAACGGAAGAATAGCAGGGTATCAATTTTTAAGAAAACCGATTCCTTCAAATTTTGATAAAGTAGAAAAAAGATTTCAATTTATCGCTAAAAATGCTGAATTATTAGAAAAAAATTTAGTACTTGAAGAAAATAAACAACTTGCTCATTCTATTGTAGATTTATCAAATCAATATGTTGATTATTTCAATAAGTATTCGGCTGTACGAATACAAGATTATTCAAATGGTATTGTAAAAGAAAGAGAATCTTTACTTCCTTTGATTACAACATTGGTAAAGATTGGAGAACAGTTAGAAATAGAACTAGAACAAATGAATGCTAGTTCAAATAACTTAAAAAATGAAGTTGCTGATACTTTATATAATAGTTTAATTATCCTAGCAATTATCGCAATCATTCTTTTTATTACACTGTCTTTATTGTTGTCAAATATGATTGTAGGTTCACTCAATGATTTTCAAAAAGGACTTCTAAATTTCTTTCAATATTTATCGAAAAAAACAGCATCAATAGAGTTATTGAAAAATACAAATAATGATGAGTTTGGTGTGATGTCACAAATAGTAAATGAAAATATCAGTAAAACAAAAGAATTGCTTGATCAAGATAATAATCTTATCGAAGAAGCTAATAGAGTCATAGGAAGAGTAAAACATGGATGGTATTCTCAAACTATAGAACAAAATACTGAAAATGTATCGTTAAATGATTTTAAAAATGCAGTAAATGCTATGATTAATGCAACCAAACAACATTTTGAAAATATGAACAAAGTGTTAGCAGAGTATGCAAAATATGATTATCGTACTACACTAAAATTAGAGGGAATAGAAAAAGGTGGTGTTTTTGAGATATTAGTAACTGATATCAATCAACTCAAAGATTCTATCAATGAAATGCTACGAGACAATAAAGAAAATGGTTTGACATTAGATCAAAGTAGTGATATCTTACTTCTTAATGTAGACAAATTAAATAGTAATGCAAATCAAGCAGCAACTTCTTTAGAAGAAACAGCGGCAGCCTTAGAAGAGATCACGAGTAATATTGCAAGTAATACTAACAATATTATCACGATGGCAGGATATGCAAATAATCTAAACAGCTCTTCACTTGAAGGAAAAGAGTTGGCGTTACAAACTACAACAGCTATGACAGAGATCGATGATGAGGTAAATGCAATTAGTGAAGCTATTGGAGTGATAGATCAAATTGCATTTCAAACAAATATTTTATCTCTCAATGCTGCTGTTGAAGCAGCCACTGCAGGTGAAGCAGGAAAAGGTTTTGCAGTTGTTGCACAGGAAGTAAGAAATCTAGCAGCACGATCAGCAGATGCTGCAAATGAGATCAAAAGTCTTGTAGAAAATGCAACACAAAAAGCAAACAATGGAAAAAGTATAGCTTCAAAAATGATAGATGGTTATGCTGGACTCAATGATAATATTAGTAAAACTATTGATCTTATTAAAAATGTTGAGGGGGCAAGTAAAGAGCAACTTCAAGGTATTGAGCAAATAAATGATGCTGTAAATAGATTGGACCAACAGACACAAGAAAATGCTTCTATCGCATCAAAAACAAATGATATTGCTATAGAAACTGATACTATTGCAAAACTTATTGTAGCAGAAGCAGATAAAAAAGAATTTGTTGGAAAAGAAAGTGTTAAAGTGAAAACGGTGACAACGAAAGAAAAAGTAACTGTACCAAAAATTTCTTCACCTCAAAAAAAGGAAGAGATTTTTCATAATCAAACATCGGTACAAGTAAAACCAAACTCAAAAAAGATGGAAGTGATCACTTCAAAATCAAGTGATGACGAGTGGGCAAGTTTTTAATTAAACTTGCTTCGCCGCTTCGATCTCAACCTCTTCTAAAAATCTCGCTAAAAGTTGATCTGTAGGAAGTTTTACTACTATCTCCCCTTTTTTTATGATCAATCCACTTCCTTTACCATACGCAATAGCAACATCGGCACTTTTAGCTTCTCCGATTGCATTTACAACACATCCCATTACTGAAACATTTAGAGGAGCTTTTATATGAGCGGTTGCTTTTTCTACTTGAGCAACAGCAGTTACTAGATCAGCTTCGATTCGCCCACAAGTAGGACAAGAGATGATATTGAGACCCTCTTTGATGATCCCTGTATCTTTTAAAATCGCACGACCTACTTCGATCTCTTTTTCTAACTCACCAGTCATCGAAATACGCATCGTATCACCGATCCCATCAAGAAGTAAACTTCCTAGTGCAATTGAAGATTTAATCGTACTATGAAATTGTGTTCCAGCTTCAGTTACTCCTAAGTGAAATGGATAGTCATTCATAGGTCGAAGCATTCTGTAGGCTTCGACTGTTCTTTGAACATCACTGGCTTTGAGGGATACTTTTATATCCGTAAAATCTAAGTCTTCAAGATATTTGATATTGTACATTGCTGACTCAACCATACCTTTGGCTGTTTGTCCATATTTGTTTTCAAACTGCGACTCTAAACTTCCACAGTTTACACCGATACGAGCAGGTAAGTTTCTCTCTTTACACGCTTTTACAATCTCTTTGATTTTATTTTTATCATTGATATTTCCCGGATTGAACCGTATACAATCAACCCATTTTGCAGCTTCAAGTGCGAGTTTGTAGTGAAAGTGAATATCCGCTACAATCGGTAAGCTTGTTTGTTTTTTGATCTCTTTTAATGCTAATGCATCTTCCATATTTGGAACTGCAACACGCACGATATCAGCACCTGCAAAATGCAGTTTATTGATCTGCTCAACTGTTGCTTTTATATCGTGAGTGTTACTATAAGTCATAGATTGTACAGAAATTGGAGCATCTCCACCAATCGCTACACCACCTACAAATATCTGTTTTGTTTTATGTCTTTTTATCATGAGAGTATTCTATCGAATTAAATATATAAATATTATTTTATTTCTTTCTTAAATTTCATATCACAGTTTGCCTCTTTTAATTTATCAAATAGATCAAACACATGG
>JBASAI010000235.1:0-1506 GCA_049650525.1 Arcobacteraceae bacterium | reverse complement strand
TCACATATCTCTGCATCCATATATAAATTGTTATTTTCTTTGTCTAATTTACCTTTTTGTATATCACACAATAATTGTCTCATAGAATGGCTATATCCAAGTTTAGTAATTCTATCTGTGTATTTATCTCTTGTAACATCAGACTCATCCCAACCTCTTCGTATAAGTACTTTCATAGATTTATCTAGACTATTTAAGACTACTCTAGCAGTAGGTCTACCTCCACTTTGATGTTCTGTTATTGTTCTCCTATCAAACCCACAATAGTCGCCATACCCAAGATTATTTGATATAGCATCTTTGTCTATCAGCCTCTCAAAGACTATCAATGGATTATGATTTGCTATAACATTGAAATTTGTGTTGTCTTGTTTTATAGATATATCTTCTGGATTAAATTGAGCACCTAGATAAATAATATTTTCAAACTCATAAGTTTTTATTTTAGTTATGTATGATTGAATTTTATCTACATCAAAATTTGTGTTAAGATCTAATATTAAATATTTTACTTGTAACTCTGATATTTTATCAATATTATCAAAAAATGTTCTATTGTATGATACTCTTAATGCTATATCTTCATATTCTGAAGGAACAAGTCTTTTCATAAAAGAAATAAGATCAGTAATATTTGCTTTTTCATCCCATGCGAAGATAGGAATAATATTGCTTTTTACTTCAATTTTTTTTAATTCATCTATCTTTGCATTAAGGGGAATAAATCTATTTTTTGGACTAGGTATTTTCGTAATCATTTTACCTTGCTCTTTTTTTTCATCTTTTCTTTTAAGTTTTACCTTTTCTCTTTCCTCTCTGTTTAACATATCCATAATAGATGATACATCAAGAAAATGCTTAAAATCAAGCATTTCATCAGCTTTATAACTGTTTAATTTATCAATAGTATCTATGACGATTAATGGTATGATCTTTTCATCTTTTACCATATCAAATAAAACTGCACTTGTAGTTCCTGTAAAAGGTAAAGTAGGAACATAAAGAGTGATTTTCAGATTATCCTTTTCTTCAAATTCTTCTTCGAAAAAATTTTCATAGTTTTCTTTTGGTATATCCACTAATATTTCAAACTCTTCGATATCATTACTATCTTCAATAGACTCTATAGTTATATATGTCCCAACACTAGATGAATTTATATCAATATCATATTCTATATCGTTATATGAAAATGAATCAGAATCACTATTAATGGAATCTCGATATTTTTCACCTAAATTTGGTAAAGGGATAGTAAACCTTGCTATTTCAGTACCATTATAAAGTATAACTGCCTCAGAGTCCCCAAATGTTACTGAAGAATCATCAAATTCTATATAACTCATATCTTTACCCCCATACCTTTAAGTCTATATTTCATAGCAGTTTGAGAGACATAAAATATAGTAGCTAATTTATCGATAATTTCATCACTTTTGATATCGGGGTTATCTTTTAATATTTGTTTTACTTCACTTGTAATATGAGATGAAGGCATTAGTAATT
>JBASAI010000234.1:0-1694 GCA_049650525.1 Arcobacteraceae bacterium | reverse complement strand
ATCTATACCAATATAAATAGATATTTGGATAAAAAACTTAAAAACTAAATAGTATTTAGTTTTTTATTATGTTCTTCTCCCCATTTAAAAAGAAGTTTTAAAATAGGTTTGAGCGTTTCTCCATAAGTAGTAAGTGAGTATTCTACTTTTGGAGGAACTACTGGATACACTTCTCGATGTACAATACCGTCTTGTTCTAGCTCACGAAGTTTTTGTATAAGCATTTTTTGAGTGATACCAAAAATAGATTTTTGTAGCTCATTAAAGCGTTTTTTTTCTGAGCGTAAATACCATAAAATAAGTATTTTCCATTTTCCATCTATAGCTTCCATTGCTACTTCTATATTACATTTTACTCTGTCTTTTGTTTCTGGCATCTTTATCTCCTATAGTATCTTTTTAGTAAGTACCTATACTTTTTGTTAGTTCTTGACATTATAACTGTATTGTTATAAAATTTCAATATAAAAAATTAAAGGAGAATACAATGACTAATAAAGCATTTGTAGTAAATAAGACACAAGAGGGTAAATTTGTTTCAGGAATTGAAGAGATTAAAATTCCAAGTATTGGAGAAAATGAAGTATTGATTAAAGCATCATATTCAAGTTTAAATTTCAAAGACGCTTTAAGTTCAGTAGGTAATCCTGGAGTGACACGAAATTTTCCTCATGTTACAGGTATCGATGTGGCTGGAATAGTAGAGGAAAGTAATAGTGCAGATTTTTCTAAAGGTGACGAAGTTTTAGTAACTGGTTATGATATGGGGATGAACAGTGATGGAGGACATCAATCATTTGTAAAAGTTCCAGCATCATGGGTTGTAAAAAAACCATCAACTATATCTGATAAAGAGATTATGACTTATGGAACAGCAGGTTTAACAGCAGGTTTGAGTGTAAATGAGCTACTAAACAATGGTGTTACACCACAATCTGGTGAAGTATTGGTTACCGGTGCAACAGGTGGAGTAGGGTCGATTACTGTGTCAATTTTAAGTAAATTAGGATTTGATGTTGTTGCAATAAGTGGTAAAGAAGATAAGATACCATTTTTAAAAGAGCTTGGGGCTAAAGAGGTGATTTTACGAAAAGATTTTGATGTTGAAAATAAAAAACCTATGATGAAAGAAAGATTTGCAGGAGTTGTAGATACTGTTGGTGGAAATATTTTAGCAGAAGCATTAAAAGCATTAAAATATGATGGTGTTGCTACTTGTTGTGGATTAACTTCTTCATTTAAATTAGATACAAATGTATTTCCATTTATCTTAAGAGGTGCTAGACTTATCGGGATCGATTCTGTTGAGTGTAAAATAGAGAAAAAAATGGCTGTTTGGGAAAAACTTGCAAATGATTTTAAAATTGATACTTTAGAAGCTCTTACAAATGAAATTTCATTGGAAGATTTACCAACAGCTTATAAAGCATTATTGGATGGAAAAGCAGTTGGAAGATATTTGGTAAAAATTTAATAACAGTATTTTAACTTTATTTTACCTAGTTCTTAGTTAGATTAGATAAAATAAGAGTTAAAATATTTTTAGGATTTTACATATGCAAAACTTTACTTTACTTTTTGATAAAGTTACATTACTTTATTATGAATATGATAAAATCACACAAACAATAGTTTTAGATAAAAGTTCTAAAAAAGAAGATAGTTATCAAGAATTTATAAAAATTACTTATATC
>JBASAI010000233.1:0-2083 GCA_049650525.1 Arcobacteraceae bacterium | reverse complement strand
GTGGAGCTGTTTTTGCATAGGCAATTCCACTTAAAAATCCTCTCTCACTTATAATGATATCATCTGGATGTTTTTTTACCACTTCGTAGCTGTGTTCTGCTCGATCGGCTAAAAAAAGAAACATCTCTGCTACTTTTGATTTTGCTTCACCTGCAAGAACCATTTCCCTAATTTTTTGTCCAACTTTTGTACCACCTGGTTCTTTTGTAAAAATTGCTTCTGGGTATTTTTTTTCTAATATCTCTAATTGTGTTGATTTCCCCGCTGTATCTATACCTTCTATGATCACATACATTATTCTTTATTTCCTTCTTTTATTAAGTTGATTATTTCATGTGGTACGAGATGACTAAAGTCACCTTTAAACCGAATCAATTCTCTTACAATTGAGGAACTCACAAAGGCATTTTCCAAAGCTGGCATCAAAAATATAGTATCTATATCTGCATCTAAAGAATGATTTGCATAAGACATTTGTAGTTCATATTCAAAGTCAGTGGTAGTTCTTAAACCCCTTATAATAGTAGATACTTTTTCATCTTTTGCAAAGTCAACTATCAAAGAATCAAAAGCTTTCGCTGAAACGCCTTTTATCTCTTTTGTTGCCTCTTGTATAATATCTAGGCGAGTTTTAATATTATACATTGGCTCTTTTGCAGATGAAATAGCAACTGCTAAAATAACTTCATCGTACACTTTTAGCGCTCTTTTTAATATATCTATATGACCGTTTGTTATTGGATCAAATGTACCACTATATATTGCTCTGTTTGGTATTTTCATTTTTATTTTCCTTCCCATCTTTTATATAAATTATGTTCTATATTTAAAAGATCAAACCATTTCCCTATAAGAAATTTTTCCATCTCTTCGAGTGTTTCTTGTTTACTGTAGTATCCTAAAACTGGAGGTGCAATCGATACACCAAGATGCGATAGTTTTGTCATATTCTCTAATTGAATGCTATTTAAAGGCATCTCTCGTGGTGCTAAAACTATTTTTCTTTTTTCTTTAAGCATCACCCCAAAAACTCGTGTGATCAAAGTGTCTGATATCCCTACAGCACACTTTGCCAAAGTATTCATACTACACGGAACAATAATATATCCATCTGTTTTAAATGAGCCAGAAGAAACACAAGCTGCTAAATTAGAGTCATCTAAATAAGTGATGTTTTCTAACTCTTGATATCGTTTGTTTTCTTCTAGGTTTAATGTTACTTTTGCAGCATTTGAGATGATAGCAAATACTTCTATCTCTTTTGGAATATAGCTTAAAAGTTTAAATCCAATTTGTGCTCCAGATGCTCCTGTAATTCCTACTATTATTTTCAAATTTATAACCTTTTTATTAAGAGAACGATTCTATCAAAAAATGACTTTTGTTTCTATTTTTAGAAGAAAAAAATACAATTCTTTATATTAGATTAAGCATAATTAGTGTAACATTTTGTATAACTATTAAAGATAATATAATAAAATTTGTAGTATTATAATAATTAATTTATACAAAATATATAAGGTAATAAAATGAAAAAAGTAGCAAGTTTTATAAGAGTAAATAAAAACAATGAAGAGTATACAAATGCACAAGCAGTAGGAATAGCAAAGTATTTAAAAGAAAATAACTTACAATTAGAAAAGAACATTGAGGTCGAAGTAAGTATTCCTGATGAAGAAAAAAATATTTTTCAAATTTTAGAAAAATGCCAAGATGGTTGTACGGTAGTTGTTTATAATATAAATGTCTTTGGACGAACAACTGCAACAATTTTAAGTAATATAAAATATTTATTATCTCATGGTGTAAGAATTATAAGCGTGAGTCAAAATCTTGATTTTGTAAGTAATAATGACATGTTGACAAAAATGATTTTAGGTGTAATTGGAATGACAATAAACCTAGAAAAAGATTTGATGAGTTTACGAACCAAAGAAGCATTAACTGCAAAAAAACTTGATGGTATAAGTTTAGGAAAACCAAAAGGTACAATTCAAAAATCAAAATTTGATTTACAAAAAGATAAAATTGTTGAATTATTAGCTGTTGGATTAAGTGTGAGAAAAATTGCTAAAGTTCTTGG
>JBASAI010000232.1:0-4436 GCA_049650525.1 Arcobacteraceae bacterium | reverse complement strand
GAACTATCTTGATGCGAAAGTGTATTATGATATGGGTGTTAAGCGTATTATTGCTGCAAGAGAGATAAGCTTAAAAGATGTTCAGATGATAAAAAAAGAACTTCCAGATTTGGAGATCGAGATCTTTGTACATGGATCTATGTGTTTTGCATATAGTGGAAGATGTCTTGTAAGTGCTGTACAGATGGGACGAGTACCAAATAGAGGATCTTGTGCAAATGACTGTAGATTTGAGTATACTTTGTACGCTGGAAATGAAGATCATGGATCACTTTTTAGACTCGAAGAAGAAGAGGGTGTAGGAACATATATTTTTAATGCAAAAGATATGAACTTAGCGAGTCATGTTGATGAGATCGTAAAAAGTGGGGCTGTTGATAGTATCAAAATAGAGGGTCGTACAAAGTCTCCCTATTATGCTGCTGTTACAGCGTATGCATATAGTATGGCTTTAAGAGATAGTAAAAATGATGAGTTTGTAGCAAAAAAATACCAAGATGAACTCAATACTACAAAAAATCGTGGATTTACTGATGCATATTTGATCCATAAACCTTTTGATAAAAATGATACACAAAACTATGAGTATGCACTTAGTGCTGGTAGTTATGAAGTTACTGGTTTTGTTTTGGAAGATCAAGAGTATTTTTTATGTAAATATAAAGTGTATCCAAATGACGGAATAGATATAGAAGTATTCGCACCATTGGGTTCACAAATCGATGAGTGCGATAATGAATATGGTTCGATCTTCAAAAAAGATGATGGAAAATATTATGTAACATTTAAAAAGATTGTTACTCAAAGTGAAAAAGAACTAGAGTCAGTTCATAGTGGAAATGTAAACCCTATAAAACTTCCAGGAAAACTTCCATATATGACAATGCTTCGTATAAAAAGTGAAGTATCATCTGATATGGAAAGTGAAACAGTAAACTAATTTATTTTAGTGATTACTGTGGGAATATTTTGAAATATTTTTTCAACTCGTTCTTGCCATAAAACACCAAAGAGTTTTATCTCTTCTTGTGTGGCAGTTTTTTGCATGATCTTTTGCATCAACTTTGCTACCTGAGGATTTTGTTTTATACTTGAGGGATCATAGATTAACTCTACAGATTTACCCGTATCGAGTCTTTGGAGTTTTATACTTGCATCAAAATTATCATTAAATTTCATAAGACTATGGCGTGCAAAGTTTCCATTGAGTCCTTTAAAACCAAGTGACTCTGTTGCTCCTGTGATATGAGTGATGACATTTGCTATCACACCTGCTACACCTTCATTTGGATCTTCTTTGAAACTTACAAATATCTCACCTCGTTTAGGAATTTCATCTTGGTATAACTCTTTTAATCCTACGAGTGCAAGTAGATACGCTCCTGTAACAGTTGGACAGCTATGACCTGCATTTTTGACTACATCAAGGTAGCTAAACTCTACAATTCCATTTTCAAATGTTCCTAAAAGGTTTGAAAGTGGGTCTTGTAGTTTTATCGTTTCTATTGTATTGAAAAATTCTGGATAGTTCATGTTGTTTCCTTGTATCTCTTGTGCCTTTTATGAATAAGTACACTCTTTATTTAAAGTATATCCATATCCTGTAACAATTATTATACTCTCTTTAGGGAGTTTTTTTCTGATTCTTTTTACAAGAGCTCGAATGTTGTCAATATTTGAAGGCTCACCTTCCCAAACATGGTCTTCAATTTCGGTATAAGTTACTATTCTATTTAGATTTGTACTAAATAGTTCTAAAAAAAGTATCTCTTTTCTTGCTAGTATTATTTTTTCGTCATCTAGATAAAGAGTATGTTCTTTTAAGTTAAATCTACAAGAGTCATTAAATTGTATACAATTATATTGGATATGTGATAAATTTTTTACCTTTTGGACAAGTTCATAAATAAAAAACGGTTTTTTAATATAATCACTGCATCCTTGTTCATAAGATGCCTTTATTTTGTCTAATTCATGATTTGAACTAATGATGATAACAGGTATTTGTATTCCTAAATAGTCTCTAATATGTTTTAAAATAGAAATACCATCTAATGAAGGAACATTGATATCTAAAATAAAACATTTATATCCAGTAGATAGTGCGTTTAAAGCAAGCTCCCCATCAAAAAAACAGTCTACTTTATAGTGTTCTTTTTCAAGCCCTTTTTTTATAACACCAGCTAAAGTTTCATCATCTTCAAGAAGTAAAATTTTCATAACACTTTCTCCTCTTTATTCAGTTTGAGTAAAATTCTAAAATGGGATCCTTTTTCAGAATTTTTACAGTATATTTTACCATTTAATTTATCTTGTATGATTAAACGAGTCATATACAATCCAATCCCATGACCTGTTTCTTTTGTTGAAAAGTATTGTTGAAAAATTTTATTTTTATTTTTATTTTTAATTCCTGGACCATTATCGATGATATCTAAAACTAAAGTATTGTATTTGTTTTTAAATAAAATAGATAAGTTTCTATTCTTTTCACTATTATTTAAAAGGGCATCTTTTGCATTATTGAGCACATTCATCAAAGCTTGCATAAACTCATTTTCGTATCCGTAGATATTAAAATTAAGTTCATTATTCTGCTTCATGATGATATTTATATAGTTGTATTTCATATTGTGTTGTATGATATTTAACATATTTTGTATCGTAGTATGGACATTAAAAACAGTTTTTTCTTTTGAAGGTATGATAAAATCTTGAAAATCATTGATAGTATCAGCCATATAATTTGCCTGAATCATTATATTTTTTATATGATAACTATCTTCCTCTTTTTCTGTATCATTGTGTGTATAAAACATATCTTGAGCGAGTGCTGTTATGGCTACAAGTGGAGATTTCCATTGATGTGCAATAGAGGAAAATATATCTCCAATTTCTGCCATTTTTGATTGTTGAATAAGATATTGGATCTCTTTTTCTCTTTCTTGTTCTATCTCTTTTGCTTTTGTGATGTCTGTAAAGATTGTCACTATTCCATTTTCATTTTTATTGGATTGGAATGATGTTTGTTTGATATAATAAATCTCTTTCTTTTTCTCTTTATTTCGTAAAGTAAAGTTAACATCTTTTTGTAAATCATTATTTAAAAATGTTGTGATTTTATGAATTTGTACTGATTTTTGCTCTAAAAATGAAAGATTTTTCCCTACTAAATCTTTGTATTTTAGTTGTACTAAATGACAAAATCTTTTGTTCATATCAAGTATTTTACCATCTTTATCTTGCCAAAATATAGGAGAATCTATTGCATTTAAAAGTGCATAATCAAAATCAAGTCTTTGTTTTAATGCTCTTGCAGATTTTTGTTTGGCATAAAGAGATTCAGCAAGTCCAAAAATAATGATAAGCAGTAATGGGGTTGCTAAAAAAACATTATTAATAAAAGTTCTATGTTTATCAAAAAAACTCTCCGGGGTGTTTATACGCTCAAAGTTTTTTAATGTTCGAGGGATGGTTAAATTATATTTTTGAAGTTGTTGATAATCAAAAACATGTTGATAAGAGTTGTAAGTATTAATTGATGGTGATTGTATCTCATTAGTGAGTAACTCAATTGCTAAGTTACCTGTTAATGTTCCAAGCATATCATTTGAAACGAGCTTTCCCCCTACAATACCTTTCCCTAAAAAAAGAGAATCCATGGCAAAAACGGGAAGTGCAAATTCTTGTATTGCTTCTGATACTTCATTGGTTTGGTAGTATTCTCCATTGAGGTCAATCGAAAAACGAACAAATAAAATAGCTTCATCTTTTTTATAATCTTTAAAATATTCTTTTAATTCTTGTAAAGTATAGTCTCTTAAATATTCTATTTCGATATCTTTTTTATGTTTTTGAATGGCTTTTATTATAAAAGGACTACTATCATTTGCATTTGGGCTTCTATCATTTAAAATGTATAACTTTTTAAGATCTGGTATGAGCTGTTTTATAGTGAGAATATTATCTTCAACAGCAAGTTTTTGAATAATTCCATTAATTTTTTGAGTGAGTTGATATACTTTAGCTAACTCTTTTGAATACTCTTCTATTCCAACAAATAATATTTGTTCTTTGTTAAAAAAATCATTATAATTTTTTACTGCAAATTTATATGCAAATCTATCTATTGTAATAATAAGATCGTAGCTTTTATTTTTGAGTTGTAGTTTATACAGATCATGTAGTTTTGTACGATATTCTTTGGTGAAAATCTGACTTGAATTCATATATAATACACTTAAGTTTATATTTTTTTTTGTGTAAAAAAGCTCTTCTACATTTTTGATAATAGTATCACTAAATTCAAAACCTTTATGATAAGAGTTCAAAACAAGCACATTTTTTGTTTTATCTGCAAATAAGTGATTGTTAAATGTGATAAAACAAAATAAAAACAATATAAATTTCACTAAAGTCCTTTTTTCTTATAATAC
>JBASAI010000231.1:0-15385 GCA_049650525.1 Arcobacteraceae bacterium | reverse complement strand
CGTTAGATATAAAAATGGGTGGAACACATGGACAGATTACTTGGCCAGCATTGCCTTTATGTTTAGATAGTCAAACCAAAAACAAAAATATGGTTGCAGTTTTATGTGCATTGGAAAATAGGGTTATCAATATACCTGATGTGTATGAGGCTGTTGGTTTTGCTTTTGATGGAACCAAAAAATTTGATGCATCCACAGGATACAAATCAAAATCGATGCTTGTGATCCCTTTGGTAAATCATGAAAAAACAGTTATTGGAGTGTTGCAGCTTATCAATAAAAAATGTACACTTTCTAAAGAGATACAAGCTTTTAATAAAGAAGATGAAAACATCACTTCTTCTCTTGCTTCACAAGCAGCAGTAGCGCTTACAAATGTAATTTTGATCGATGGACTTGAAAATTTACTTGAATCATTTTTGAAAAGTATTATTTACGCAATGGGTAAAAAATCATCACACACAGCAGGACATATCAAGCGTATGGTAAAATTAAGTGTGATGATGGCTCAAAAGATAAATGATGATGAGGGTGTCTATAAAGATAAAAAGTATAGTGAAGAAGAGATAAAAATGATAAATATCGCAGCACTTATGCACGATATTGGGAAACTGACTACTCCTGAACAGATTGTTGAAAAGTCACGAAAACTAGAAACTATTTTTGATAGAATAGAGTTAGTTGAAACACGAATTTCTCTTATCAAAAGTGCACTCGAAGTATCATTATATAAAAAACAGATTACTCAAGAGTATTTTGAAAATGAGATTAAAACCTTAGATGATGATTTTGACTTTATGCAAAGGATAAATGTAGGAAGTGAATTTTTACCAAATGAAGATGTACAAAGAGTAGAGAATATACAAAAGAAAAAATATACAATCAATGAAAAAGAATACATCATCATCACTGAAAATGAAGCGTATAATTTAAGTGTGCAAAAAGGAACGATCACAAAAGAGGAACGAGATATCATCAACGATCATGCAAAAGTAAGTGTTGATATACTCAATAAACTTCCATTTCCTAAAAAATATGAAGCTATCCCTGAGATATCTGGAAATCATCACGAAAAAATAAATGGAAAAGGATATCCAGCAGGATTAAAAGGGGATGAGATATCTTTTGAAGCTCGTATCTTAGCTATTGCAGATATCTTTGAAGCATTGACAGCGAGTGATAGACCCTATAAAAAAGCCAATCCTCTTTCTTCTGCTATGAAAATTTTATATTTTATGGCAAAAGATGATGATCTTGATCGTGAGATGGTAAAGTTTTTTTATAATTCTGGACTTTATTTAGAATATGCTCAAAAATCACTTCCAAAAAGAAGTATCGATGAGGTAAATATAAATTTTAACTCACTTTAGAGTAAAACTTCTCTTACATCATCATATACTTTTGATTCCATAAAAACAGATGTTTTAGCATCTGGAATCGTATCTAAAACAATAATAGTAGAAAGATCATATCGACTATGATAGGTGATCTCATCACGCACTTTTAACTCTTCTTTAAATGTAAGTGGATTATATACCAACTCCAAAACAGTTTTATAATCTGTTTTTGCAAGAGTATTAAAATGTTCTAAATTAATGATTTTTATCTCATCTCTATTAAAATATCCAATATTATTAATCGTTCTTTCAACTCTTCCTATAGACTTTTTGCTTTTAAGTGTTGAATAACATAAAAAATACGAAGGAACTACTTCTTTACTTATAAGCACTTTACCGCTTATAAGTCGATAGTTCAAAAATCGTTGTTTGATGATATCACACTGTTGAAGTTCATTTCTTTTTTGATAAAGTTCAAGTCTCTCTTCTATTGATTCTGGTTGGATTTGTTGCCCTATAGGATAAATAAGTTCATCTGTGAGTTTGTCTTGTTGCTCTCTTTGGGCGTTGAGTCCAAACATACAGCCACAATAGTTTTGACGATAAAGATTATGCTCTTTAACTTCTTTACCTTGCATCTCAACGCCATTTCCACTTCTGTAGTCTTTAAATATAAATTCACAATTATATAAAGTTGAGAGATTTTTCCCTATGATTTCAAGTTTGTCTTGTGATTTTTTTGGACTGATAAGCAGTGTTGTTGTAAATTTATCATGCCCCAACTCAAGAGCTTTTTTGACAGTTGTTTCAAGTCTATTATCATAGCAAACAGTACAACGATCCCCTTTTTCAGGCTCATTTTCAAGTCCCTTGACAAGTTTTAGCCACTCTTCAAGTGCATAAGGACCTTCTAAGAGTTCGATTCCTAACTTTTTACAACTATATTCGACATCTAAAAGTCGTAGTTTATACTCACTATAAGGATGGATATTTGGATCATAAAAGAAACCCACAAGAGTTTCCTCTGGATACTCTTCTTGCATTCTTTGTAAAAAATAGTGACTATCGACACTACAGCATATATGTACTAACACTTTTGTCCTTTGATAAAAACAACTTCAAATTCTAAATAACCTAAGTTATAATTTTTGTAAAGTTTTTTTGCTTTTTTAAATGAAAGCGGCTTTTCGTCGCCACTTACACCTGAATTTTTAATATATTGAAATAATTCTTTTTTATTGTCAAACTCTATTTTATAGTTTAAAACTTCATATTGGCACTTATAAAATGTATCAAAACTTTTTTTAATCTGTTTCAAATCTAAAATGGGGGATTTTGTATCTGAAAGTTCAAAAATAGTTTTAAATGTATTTGAGGTAAAAAGTACCATTTGAATGTTTGGTGATATTCTTGAAAGTGTTTGGATGATTTTTGCTAAATCATTTGACCACTGTAGTGCCGATGAAGAAAGCACGAGGTCATATTTTTCATTTTTGATGTTTTGATGAAACTCTTGCGTATCAAAATCCAAACACTCTATTTTTAGACTTGGATGTTTTGGATGGATTTCACACATCTGTTGTGAAAAATCAATCGCTTTATAGTAGTCAAAATCAAAATCGATATTTTTAAACACTTGCCCCGAACCGCATCCAAGCTCCAAAATTCTTTTTGGTTCAGAGTTAAGTTCTCGCACCAAGGCTTTTGAGATGATTTGTTGAATGATATTGTGTGAGTTGTATTTTTTTGCGTGTTTGGAAAACTCTTCTTGCACAGATCTCACAAAATATCCTTATAAATTAAATTTGGATAGTATCTTATCAGATGAAAACTAAAACTAATACAACAAATACTGGAAAATACTTTGAAGCAAAAGCGATTGATTATCTTCAGTCAAATGGTTATGTGATAATTGAAGTGAACTATTTTGCTAAAAAATTAGGCGAAATTGATATCATTGCTAAAAAAGAGGAAGTATATCATTTCGTTGAAGTAAAAAGTGGCAGTGGATTTGAAGCGGTTTATAATATCACGCAACAAAAACTTTATAAATTGTATAGAAGTATTGAGTTGTATCTTAAGCATAAAAATCTTGATGTGGCATATTGTGTTGATGCGATTATTTTTGCAGGTGAAGAATTGGAATTTTTAGAAAATATCTCTTTGTAAAACTTTGAAATTTAGTCAATTTTAGATAAAATCTAATCACTAAAAAAATAAAGGCAAACATGTCATCAATAGTTTTTGAAAACAATACAGAACATACGATAGATTTAGGGCTTGTGCAACAAATCGCCTTGCATCTTAGTACAAAAGAGATAGAGCTCATTTTTACTTCAAACGAAGAGATACAAGAGATAAATTTAAATACAAGAGGAAAAAATAGTCCAACGGATGTGTTGAGTTTTCCGTATGATGAGATGCCACATGCTCCACTAGGATCGATCGTGATATCTGCTGACTTTGTAGTTGAAAAATCAACTCTTTATAATCACAGCTTTCACGATGAATTTACCCTTTTATTTATCCATGGTATTTTGCATCTTTTGGGATATGATCACGAAGTAGACAATGGCGAACATAGAGACAAAGAGGAAGAATTAATACTACAATACAATCTTCCAAAAAGTTTAATAATACGAACAAATGAGGAATAATTAGAAAATGGATATTTTGATATTTATAGTGGCAATGGGTGCTTTGATATATGGAGCAGATTTTATCATAGAAGAAAGTGAAAAAATTGCTTTACAATTTAATATTTCCCCTTTTATCATAGGAGCTACACTAGTGGCTTTAGGGACAAGTTTACCAGAGATGGCAGTGAGCATGAGTGCTTCGATGCAAGGAAGTGGAGATATTGCAGTAGCCAATGTTATCGGTAGTACTATTTTTAATATCTCATTAGTTTTGGGAGCAGTATTTTTAATCGCGAAAAAGGTTTCGCCTAATAGAGACCTTTTTGCAAAAGATTCTGCTTGGTCATTATTTCCGATACTTATATTTATTTTGATGAGTATAGATGGAAAAATTAGTCGCCTTGATGGTGTTTTATTTTTACTTCTTATGGCTGCATATTTATTGTTTTTAATTCAGAGTAATCAAGTAGAAGAGGTAGAAGCAGATGAAGAAAAAGAAAAATTTGCTTGGGCGAAAACAATCGGTTTACTTTTTGTTGGTTTTCTTTTTGTAGTATTTGGTGCTGACTTTGCTATTCAAAGTGCTGGAAATATTGCACGAGATTTTGGTGTAAGTGAATGGATCATCGGATTATTTTTAGTAGCCTTCGGTACAAGTTTACCAGAATTAACAGTTGCAATAAAAGCAGCTCGAGCAAATAACGCAGATATGGCAATAGGTGCTATTATTGGAAGTAATGTTGCGAACTTTACAATGGTGTTGGGGCTGAGTTCTCTTATTCATCCACTCAATGTAGATTTGAGTGCAAATTTCTTTGATATTATTGCTGCTTTAATGGTTTCAGTTATGTTAGTATTTATTACAGCAAATAAATTGTATAATAAAAGTGCTGGTATAGTTTTATTGACAGTTTTAGTCTTAGTAATATCAAATAGTTTTTAAATACAAAGGATATATTATTTTACACGAACAACTTTTACAACAACAATTAGCATCGCAAAAGAATACTCAAGATTTCAATGATCTTCCAATGCACATTATCACTACACTTGATAGCATGGCATTTGGAATAGCACAAAAAGAAGAACTTGATTCTTATGAGGTAAAACAAAAATTAGTTGAGAATATAAACAAACTTTCTACTGAAGACTTTGATTATCTTCAATCACAAATGGAGATGCTCGTACAAAAATCAGTGCAAGAAAGTGAAGAGATAGATGATAAAAATGTAGAAAAAAGTTTTGTATCATTTCTCATCAGGTTATATTATTAGTCTATGATTATAAATTCTTCAAAAGTAAAAACGGAAGCATTGTTATTATTTTGTCGAGATTTGATTGATTCTTACAAAGACAATCAAGATGAAGTTTTTGATATTTCAGATGAGATCAAAGATTTTGTTGAGATACGAATCGCACAACTTCATAGAGCTATCAATACGACGATACAACCTATTGATTATTATTTGAGAAACAAACAAGTTTCACGAATATATATGATTTTGAAATCATACGAATATATCAATAAAAATATCACAAAACTTTTGAAGAATAATATGAAATTTAATCCAACGATGCTTTGTTTTGCACTTTTATCTACCTGGTTTGCAGAATTAGGAAAAGAAAATAATTCAAAAGAGTTTTTATTTTTTAGTATTTATCCTTATGCGGAAATATATGATAAATTACTCTTAAATATCAACAATAATGAATATAAGAATTTAAATATATCGATGGTCAATGTTGCAGAATTAACTGTATTAAAACTCAATACTTATAGGTTTAAATAAAATGTTTGAAGATATAATTCTTGATTATCGAGATCCTGCTGTTGGCGTTATAGCGATATTTTTACTTATTTTTGTAGTATCATCGATCACTTACACAGTTTCTATTTATAATGAAAGAAAATCACGAAAAGAGTATCGTAAACTTCTAAAACGATTTGAGTTAGGAACGCTGAAAGAGGATGATTATATTCATCTTTACACAACATATAATTTACCATTTGATTCTATTATATTATTGGCTTCTTCTTTTTTACATAAAGGACAACAAAATAAAGCGATTTCGGTATATTTGGCACTTTTAGAGCATGTAAAAGAGCCGATTAAAAAAGAAGAACTTTTGGAACTTTTGGGTGAAGCTTATTTTAAAAGTGGGATGCTTCAAAGAAGTAAAGATATATTTCTAAAAATACTAAAATTTAGTCCACGAAATAAAATTGCTTTGCATAAACTTTTATTGATTTTTCAACAACTCAATGAATTTAATCGTGCTGATGAGGTACTTGATGCTTTGGATGAGCTTGATGAGGAGATTGAAAAAGAAAGAGTATATCTGCAAGTTTTAAAAACGATAAATGATTCGATTATGAGTTTTGAAAAGAAATCATCCTTACTTCTTCAAAAATTTAAAGTTATTAAAAAGCTAGAGAGAATAGTTGCAGAGTTTTTAATCAAATTTAATAAAGAATTATTTTGGGAAAATATTCATCTCTTTGATGTGATGAAAGTGATTGATCTTTTATGGTATTTAGATTTTGAAGATATTGACTGGGATAGTGTAAATAAAGATAAACGACTTACTGAAATCTACACAGCAAAAGGGTATATAAAAACATCTAAAATGAGTGATGTTTTTGAACTTAATGTTTTGATTGCACTCAAAAACTCTACAGTACCTTCAGAGTTGGACCTGAATTTTGAATTTATTTGTCAAAAATGCAAAGTTTCTCATCCTATATATGAGTCACGATGTCCACATTGTGAAAATACACTCTCGTTTATGGTGGAGCCTAGACTTGGCAAAGCAACTTTGAGCTTAGCAAGTTTGGTATGATAGGAAATAAAAATGAATTTTATGCAAAATAATACAATACTTGAAAAAATAGAAACAGCTGGATTTATACTCAAACCAGATGCTTCTGATATCAAAGATATTTACCAAGATATTAAAAGAATGTTTGAAATGGTTGGTATAGAAGTTTTACTAGAGCAAAGTAGTGCAGAACAGTTAGATTTAATAGGTGGATTAGACTTTGATACATTGTGTATAAAAAGTGATTTTTTAGTAACTTTAGGTGGAGATGGTACGCTGATATCTGTTGCTAGAAGAAGCTTCAAACACCAAAAAGCAGTTATGGGGATCAATCTTGGAACTTTAGGATTTTTGACAGATATTATGCCTGATGAGATAGAACTTTTTCTTGAAAAGTTTAAAGCAAACGAATACAGAATAGATAAACGAATGATGATAAAAGCTACTATAAATGGGCAAGAGGTAGTCTCATTTAATGATGTTGTAATAAGCAGAAATGTTGTCTCTGGAATGATAAATTTGGATGCAAAAGTAAATGATATGTTATTTAACAAGTATCATGGAGATGGACTTATTGTTTCAACTCCGACAGGATCAACTGCTTATAATTTATCGTGTAATGGCCCTGTCGTGTATCCATTGACAGATGCATTTATAGTGACACCTATTTCTGCTCATTCTCTTACGCAAAGACCTTTGGTGTTACCAGTTGATTTTCAAATCACTTTTGAAAACACTGATAAAGAAAAAGCAATAGTGGTCATAGATGGGCATGATATTTATGATCTGAATCCATCAGATATTATCACGATCGAAGTAGCAGCATCAAAAGCACAGTTGATTCACCGATGTGAACACAACTATTTTGAAGTATTAAATAAAAAATTACATTGGGGTGCAAATTGATTCAAAGATTTTATTTAGAGAACTATTTATCTTTTGAAAAAATAGATTTAGAGTTTGAAAAAGGTTTAGTTGTATTTACCGGTCCTAGTGGAGCAGGGAAGTCAGTTTTGATGAGCTCAATTTTGGCTTTATTTGGAACAACAGAGAGTAATGCAAAATTAAGTGAGATAGTACTTGAAGATTTGGGTATTGAAGATGAAAATTACGGTATTGAGAAAGATGATGAGATTATTATCAAGCAAACAACAGGAGCAAAGACTAGATATCTTTTAAACAATCAAACGATTTCTAAAAAGAATCTTAAAACTTTTACTGCAAATTTCTCAAAACATTTACATCTTAAAGACACAAGTGATTTTGATAGTAAAAAAATCATATTATTTCTAGATTTTTTGACTATGCTTAAAAATGAAAAATACCAAGATATTTTAGATAATTTTAAAGAAAAATACCATGAGTATAAAACTTTAAATGAGAAGCTTAATAAGATTTTAGAGGATGAAAAAGAACTAGATGACTTGATTGAGTATACAAAATTTGAGATTGATAAAATAGCAAAAATTAATCCTATTGTAGATGAATATGATGAACTCAAAGAGCTACAAACAAATCTTTCTAAAAAAGAAAAAGTTGATGATATTATGAGTGATATAAAACCGATGCTCCATGAAACACATAAAATATCAAATGCTTTGCAGCTTCTCGATGTAGAGTGTGCTTTTTTTGATGATGCTATGGCTGAAGTGAATAATCACTTTGAAAAGTTTTATGATAGTATTTCTTCACAAGAAGATATGGATATAGAAGCTGTTTTGACTCGAATCGAAGAGCTTTCTTCTTTAAATAAAAAGTTTGGTGGGATTGCTGAAGCGTTAGAGTACAAAAAAGATAAAGAAAAAGAACTCGAAGGGTATGAAAATATCTCTTTTGAAAAAGTTATTTTAGAAAAAAATGTGAAAAAGACATTTGGCGAGATGGAAAAGCTAGCATCAGAGATTTCAAAGATCAGAGAAGAAAATAGTGTATTTTTAGAAGAAAAAATAAATGAATATTTAGAATATTTATATTTAGAAAATCTTTCCATTTCACTTATAAAGCAGCCATTAGATGAGACAGGTATCGATAAAATAGAATTCAAGTTAAATGATACAGACCTTTCTAAAATTAGTAGTGGGGAGTTTAACAGACTTCGTCTAGCACTTTTAACAGCGCGTAGTTTTTATGAGATAGATACAAATGGAATACTGTTTTTGGATGAGATTGATGCAAATTTAAGTGGAAAAGAATCAGAAAGCATCGCAAAGGTATTAGCTCAACTTTCACAAACATATCAAATATTTGCAATATCACATCAGCCACAGCTGAGTGCCACGGCACATCAGCACTTTATGGTGAAAAAAGCTGATAATACCTCGTCAGTACGATTACTCAATAAAGATGAAAGAGTAGATGAGATAGCTCGTATGATTAGTGGAGAAAATATTACAAAAGAAGCTTTGGAATTTGCTCGAAAATTACTTTAGTACATAATTGAGCAATAAAAAAGCCACTTCAAAATGAAGTGGCTTTTTTTATGTCTATTTTAATACTATGGAACATACGAGATTTTATTGATCCCTAGTCCTGCATCGTATCCTGACATGATGTTTGCATTTACCACAGCTTGTGACGAAGCTCCTCGTAAAAGGTTGTCTATACTTGTATTTATAAAGAGTGCATTTTCATTTTGTGCTACAAAAATATCACAAAAATTTGTTCCTGCTGTACTTTTGATATCTACAGGAGTTTTTCTGATTCGTATAAATTCGCTGTCTTTATAACACTCTTCTAAAATAGCAGAAGCATCAATTTTTTTATTGAGAGTACAGTAAATACTCACAAGCATACCTCTTGTCGCTGGTATAAGATGGGGTACAAAGTTTATCGTAAACTCTTTATTTTTAAGAAGTTTTACTTTTTCTTTTATCTCTGGCATATGTCTATGTTTAAATGGATTATATGCAAAAATATTGTCATTTACAGTTACAAAAGATGTGATATCGCTTAGTTTTTTACCAGCGCCACTTACTCCACTTTTTGCATCCACAAAAATATTGTCATTTTCATTGATAAACTCTACAAATGGAAGTAGTCCCAAAAGTGTAGCTGTTGGGTAGCATCCTGGATTTGCTATAAGCTTTGCATTTTTGATATCATTTACATAGTATTCAGGAAGTCCATATACTGAAGAAGGAAGATTTTCTTTGTCTTCATGAGCACAATAATGCTCTTCATAAGTATCAAGTTCAAGACGATAATCAGCACTTAAATCTACAACTTTTACACCCAAAGCCAAAAGCTCTTTTGCAAACGACATAGCTGTTTTATGAGGAAGTGCTAAAAAACAAAGATCTGCTACTTCTGATATGTTTTTTGCATCTGCTTTTTCTACATCCATTGAGATTACCTTATGTAATGATGGATGTAAATTATCAACAGTGGTGTCTCCACTACTATTTGCAATATAAGTAAGCGTAAATTTTGGATGATTTACAAGTATTTTTACAAGCTCAAGTCCAGTATAACCACTTGCCCCAACGATGGCAACATTTAGCATAGTTTACTCGAATCATAATACACTTCTTCGATTTCAAACTCTTTTTTTCCACCTGGAAGTTGTGCTGTAAACTCATCACCTTCACTTTTACCTAAAAGCTGTTTTGCTAATGGAGAATGAAAAGAGATATTTCCAATATCAGGATTACTATGTGATGATGAAACTATTGTATATATTATTTCATTTTCTGTAGCTACATCAATGAGTTTTACAGTTGAACCAAAGCTTATTTTATCATGTGTTAAACTAGCAGGATCGATTATTACTACACGAGTGATAAGATCTTCTAGGTCTGCTATTCTTTTATTTATATTTGCTTGATCTTCTTTTGCGGCATGGTATTCTGCATTTTCTTTTAAGTCACCTAGTTGTCTAGCTTCCTCAATCGCAACTAAAATTATAGGTCTTTGTACAAGTTTCATGTCATTTAAATTATTTGTTAAAAGTTCATAATCTTTTTCTGTCATTGGTTCTTTTTGCATTATTATTCCTATTTTCTTTTACTATTTTCTTTTAGTTGTCGTTTCCACTCTTTTTCAAACTTTTTTCTTTTTAAAAATGAGAGGTTTTCGATAAATACATGACCTGTGAGATGTTCCATTTCATGTTGCCAAGCAATTGCTAAAAAGTCATTTGCTTGCATTGTTTTTTTCTCTCCAACTCTATTGTAGTATTCTACCACAATATTCTCAGCTCGTGTTACTTCTGCATGAAATCCAGGAATACTTAAACATCCTTCACTAAAAACCAATTCACCATCTTTGTGTGTAATAACTGGATTGATAGCTTCTATGAGATTTTCTTGAAGTTGTTGTCCATCATCTTCACTGCCTTCATTATCGATAGGGATATTGATGATCAAAACATTAAGATCTACTGCTACTTGAATAGCGGCTAGTCCAACGCCTCCGTATTCTTTCATGGTGTCGTTCATATCATCTAAAAGTGTATGAAGTTTTGTATCAAAAACTTCTACATCTTTAGATTTTTTTCTTAGTATTGGGTTTGGATAAGTTACTACTTCTCTTATCATAAATTTTCTCTCTTACTCGTGTTTTGCAATTACTTTATCAACAAGACCGTAAGTTGCAGCTTCTTCTGCTGACATGAAGTTGTCTCTTTCTGTATCAGCTTCAACTTTAGCAACATCTTGACCTGTATGTTCTGCTAAGAGTTTGTTGAGACTATCTTTCATTCTTTGGATCTCTTTTGCTTGAATTTGAATATCAGTTGACTGACCTTGTGCACCACCTGATGGTTGGTGAATCATAATTCTAGCATTTGGTAAAGCAAATCTTTTCCCTTTTGTTCCTGCACTTAATAAAAATGCTCCCATAGATGCAGCTTGACCGATGCAAATAGTACAAATATCAGGTTTGATATAATTCATAGTATCATACATACTCATACCAGCAGTAACCACTCCACCTGGAGAGTTTATGTAAAGATAAATATCTTTCTCTGGATCTTCTGCTTCTAAAAATAAAAGCTGTGCTACTACTGTTGAAGCTACTTGGTCATTTACTTCACCACTTAACATGATAATTCTATCTTTTAAAAGACGAGAGTAGATGTCGTAACTTCTCTCTCCTCTTCCTGTTTGTTCAACAACTACTGGAATGTAAGACATTATTTTCCTGCTTTCTCATCTAACAATTTAGTGATAACTTTTTGCTCAATCATTGACATTTTAATTGCTGGTAAGTAACCTGCTTCTTCATATTGTTTGATTAAAGCTTGACCATCTTGACCTTGCATCATCGCTTCATAGTATAATGTTTGAGTAACTTCTTGATCTTCAACTGTTACACCTTCAGCTTTTGCTAATGCATCAACAATAAATGTAGCTTTTACACTTTTTGTAGCTTCTGGTTTTGCTTCTTCTCTCATTTTTTCAATTTTTGATTGATCTTCTTTAAGTGCATTTAAATCTTCTTCACTCATTGTTCTTACTTGGTTGTTAAGAAGTTGAGAAATTTCTTGCTCTAATACTGAAGTTGGAACTTCAAAAGAGATTTTTTCTACTAAAGACTCTAAATAGGCTGGTTTTAAATCTTCATTATAGTATTTTGAACTTTTTTCTAATTCGATTTGTTCTTTTACTTTTGTGTTTAATAATTCAACTGTTGGGTTTTCTTCATTTGATAACACTTTTTTAGCAAATTCATCATCAACAACAGGAGCTGCTTTTTCTTGAATCTCGTGTAAAGTTACTTTAAATACAACTTCTGCACCAGCTAAATCTGCTGATTGATACTCTGCTGGAAATGTTACTGTGATATCTTTTTGTTCATCATATTTCATACCAATAACTTGATCTTCAAAACCTGGAATAAATGAACCAGAACCAATTTCTAAAGTATGACCTTCAGCTTTCCCCCCATCAAAAGGAACACCATCTTTAAATCCTTCAAAATCAATCACTGCAAAATCGCCAGCTTTAGCCATTCTTTTTCTTTTGATTTTTTCTAAAGGAGCACCTTGTGCCGCCATTGTGTTGATTCTCTCTTCAATTTCTTGTTCTGTTACTTCAGTAACTTTGATTTCTGGTAATAGTTTTTTGTAATCACCTAAATCAATTGTTGGTCTACAAGATAATTCAATTGCGATTTCGATATCACCATTTTCTTGTTTTTCAAACTTTGTGATAGCTGGTTCACCGATTAAATCTGTATTATTGATATCAAGTTCTTTTAAAGCATCTGCTAAAATAGCTCTGATTGCTTCACCTTCAGCATCTTGAGTTAGTTTGTCAGCATATCTACTTTTTACTACTGCTACAGGAACTTTCCCTTTTCTGAAACCTTGAACATCCATAGTTTTCGCAGCTTCTTTAGCGAGTTTGTCTAAGTTTGTTGCTATTGCTGTTGCTTCTACTGTTGCAGTTACAACTGCGTTTGCTTCGTTTGTTTTTGTTGCGTTAAATTTCATATCAATGAACTCCATATTTAATAATTTCCAATAATTTTAGCTAAACATAGCTTATAGGAATATAGTTTGTAAAATTTGGTATTAAAGTGACATTTCGATATAATCGCAATAACATAAAAAAAAGGTAAAGTTATGAATGATTATATACTTGTATCGGGAACTGCAAATCCTGAATTTGCACAAAAAGTTGCGGCATCTTTAGGTAGAGAATTGGCAGAAGTAGAAGTAAAAAGATTTAGTGATGGTGAGATCAATGTAAATATTGCAGAATCAGTACGAGGGAAAGATGTATTTGTTATACAACCTACCTGTGCACCTGCAAATGACAATTTGATGGAGCTATTGATTATTGTTGATGCATTAAAAAGAAGTAGTGCTGGAAGCATTAATGCTGTTGTACCATATTTTGGATACGCAAGACAAGATAAAAAAGCGGCTCCTCGAGTGCCAATTACTGCAAAACTTGTAGCTGATATGTTGCAAGGTGCTGGAGTACAAAGGGTTATCACTTTAGATCTTCACGCTGCTCAAATTCAAGGATTTTTTAATATTCCTGTAGATCATTTGACAGGTTCAACACTATTTGTAGAATATATAAAATCAAAAAATCTCAAAAATCCAATCATCGCATCACCAGATGTAGGTGGGGTTGCGAGAGCTAGAACTTATGCAGAATCTTTAGGATATGATTTGGTAATCGTTGATAAAAAAAGAGAAAAAGCAAATGTAAGTGAAGTGATGAATATCATCGGAAATGTTGAAGGTCGAGATGTTATCATTTTAGATGATATGGTTGACACAGCAGGTACACTTACAAAAGCAGCAGATGTACTTAAAGCAAAAGGTGCTACAAGCGTGATGGCGTGCTGTACACATGGTGTATTAAGTGGACCAGCATTTGATCGTATTGAAAAAAGTGCATTAGATGAGCTTGTGATCACAGATACCATTCCATTATCAACACCACATGCAAAAGTGACAGTGCTGACAGCATCTGATATCACTGCAAAAACAATTAAAAGAATCTATACGAACGAATCAATTCAAAGTATATTTATATAAAAATAGAACAGACAAAAGGACAAAAATGAAAAAAATAGTACTATCATCTGTATTAGCTTCAACACTATTACTAAGTGCACAGAGTAAATACGAAATTACACCAATGATTGGGTATGTAGATACAAAAGAAAAAGTTGATTTAGAAAATCATGGTGTTGCAGGTATTGCTGTATCAAGAGATTTGGATAAAAAATATGTTGTTGATCAATTAGAGCTTGGACTGTTACAGTCAGGAAATATAGACTATGATAATAGTTCTGATGATACAAAAATAACACAATTATTTTTAAATGGGGTAGAAAACTACAATATCACTGATAGCGTAAAATTATACGCATTAGCTGGACTTGGATATGAATATATTAGTAATGAAGAGTATAAAAATGATTCTGATCCATTTTTTAATTATGGAGTAGGTGCTGCGTATGTATTTGAAAACAACTTTTCATTACGAGCGGATGTAAGACATCTTTTAAAATTTGATGGTGATAAAAATGTACTTTATACTGTTGGTTTAGGTATTCCATTTGGTCAAAAAGCAGATAAAAAAGTTATTGAAGAAGCAGAAGAGATAGCAATAGTAGAGGTTTTAGATTCTGATAATGATGGTGTAGTAGATAGTCTTGACAAATGTCCTACAACAGCTGCTGGCGTAGTAGTAGATACAAATGGCTGTGAAGTATTAACTGTTCCTGCTGATTTAGGAATTGTATTTGAAACTGATAGTGCTAAAATCAAAAGTTCTGATATTGAAAAGTTTGAAAAATATGCAACATACTTGAAATCTGATTTGGATAGTAAAGTAGTTATCGAAGCACATACGGATTCTGTTGGAAATGCACACTATAACTTAGGACTTTCACAAAAACGAGCTCAAAGTGTAATGAAAAAGCTTGTAAATATGGGTATAGATGCAAATAGAATTGAAACTATCGGTTATGGTGAAACAAAGCCAATGGTTACAAATGATACAGCCGAAAATAGAGCAAAAAATAGAAGAGTAACAGCTAAAATAAAAAACTAAATAGTAACTGTTAAGAAGGATAGAGTAAATTGCAAAGTAAAATAAGAAATTTCAGTATTATAGCACACAT